>CAZSUA010000018.1:13131-13806 GCA_964609655.1 uncultured Polyangiaceae bacterium
CAACGCCACTGCGCTCGTGAAGGCACTGGCACCCGATTTGATGATCGACGGCGAGATGCAGGCCAACGTTGCGCTCAACGAGGAAGATCGGGGGCCTTACCCGTTTTCAAGCTTGAAGGGGCCGGCCAATGTACTCATTTTTCCGAATTTGGACGCCGGAAATGCGGCCTACAAGATCTTAGCAGCTACAGCGAACGTGGATGTGGTGGGGCCGATCGTCTTGGGTCTCAGAAAGCCGGTCAATGTGCTGCAGCAAGGCGCCAGCGTGGATAACATTGTGCATATGACGGCGATCACCGTGGCCCGTGCCAATCGGCTGCGCTTGGGCTAATCGCTGTTGGTTCTTGCTCAGCTCCAAGCTCGCCGTGTACCCTTCCACGCACGATGACACCCTCCGAGACCAACTTGTTCAAAGCGCTCGTGGCCGTAGCTTGGGCCGATGGGAAATTCACTGAACCCGAGCAAGGCATGATCGAAGCCTTGCTCTGGGCCTTTGGCGCGAGCGCAGACGAAGAAGCCGCGCTCCAGGAATACTCAGCCAAGAAGCGTACCCTCGCGGAAATTCCAGCCAACGAGTTTACAGCTGGCGAGAAGGAAACGCTCGTGGCTCACGCAGCGTTGCTCACCCATGCCGACGGCAAGCAAACAGCCGGGGAGCAGAAGGTGCTCGCTGGG
>CAZSUA010000018.1:13816-31443 GCA_964609655.1 uncultured Polyangiaceae bacterium
AGCAGCTTGGGCTCACGGCGGAGGAAGCCAAGCCGATCATCGCGAACGCCCGCGAACGCGCTGCCAGGCTGGCCAGCAAGCTCTAGCTCCAAAGAAGACTGGCCGTTGGGATTGGCTTAACGCTGCCGGAGATCCACGGGACCGTCAAAAGGGGGGCGTTGCATTTCTCCGAGCGCCGTAACCCGCGCTTTAGGAAGTGTGCGCACTAGTTGGCTTCGCAGCGTTTCCGATCCAAAAAAACCGACGCTGGTGAGCACGTGGCCGATTCGCGCCAAAGGCAAAATGGGCTCTTCCACGTGCTGAATGTGTATCGCTCGACCCACCGGCGTGAGCGCGCTGAGCGAAGCGCTTTGTGAGAGCGCGACGATACCTGCCTCGGTCTCGAAAACCTTGCCCACGTACGTCAACGTGTCACAAAAGCGAACGAGATCGGCTTGCTCATCCAGTGAAAGTTCACCCCGCGGCACGCGTTTTCCTAGGCTCGTGAGCTCCGCCACGACACACTCGGCGAAGCGATTCACCTCCTTCGTCGAACCCGTGACAAGCACAACACGTGGGCTCAAACAACCACGCTGTTCAAACAGCACGGTATCCAGCACCAGACCTTGCGCCTGGGTCTGCATCTCCTCGACGGTTGCGTCCGACAGCTCAAGCAGTGCGGCGCCAGCTCCTGGCCCATGCCCCAAGAACTGAACGCCCACGGGCAAGTTGGCCTGCACCGTGCGCAACGTATCCTTCTTTCCGTACGCCCAGAACACATCCCCGCGCGCTGGCATGAGCTCTGAAGTGATCTCAAATAGCCCGGGGCAAGCCTCGAAAAGTGCCGCTGTGAGCACCGGATCTCGGCGCGAAACCCGCACCAACACGCGCTCCGAGCCCGCAAGAGCTAGGGCCAGCGCGCGATGCGATGCCACGAATACGTTTGCCGATAGCAAGACCCAGGCACGTTTGGACGTTGGCACACTGGTTATCAGCTGCTCAATTTCAGCTTCGCTCGGAGAAATTTCGAGGCTGTTCTCCACAGCTAGCTCGATCCCTTCCCGGGAAAGCCCCGTGGTTTCCAACCAGCGTGCACGAACACGCTTCCCAACCGGGCTATCCTTGTCGGCCACTTCACGTGCCGCTGCGACCAACGCTCGCACGCGTTCCTGCGGAGTCATTCGGCACCCTCAAGCAGGGCTTCAATCGCCAACGAACACCCACGTGCCACCGCCCCAGGTTGCCGCCCCAAGAGTTCAATCCCCCCATCCCGAGCGCGGATCAGATCTTGAGTGATCACCGCAACGGCGGAGTCGACATTCCCGAGATCAACAAACCGCGCGAGCCCCACCGTGCCAGGCTCCACGGGACGCAAATGCAACGGATCGACAGGTGTGACACGGAGCCACGCGGGTGGAACAAATACGCCGCTTGGCCCTTTCAAGCTCACGCCGTGCGCGGTTCCCTCGTAGAGCTGGCTACAGAGTTCCGTCATGCCGTATTCTCCGACAATTTGGCCAGGATCTAGCTCAAAGCTGAGCGCCAAGCGTGCTCTCAAATCGCCCGGATCGAGATCAACTGAGCGCCGTTTGGGCCCCCCCGTGTGCATCACGATGCTGGATGCTGGCAGCGGGAAATGCACGCCCTCCAACTGCTCCAGCAGCTGCCAGAGGGCCAACGACGTAGCGAGCACGAGCAGAGGCCGTTGCGCTTGGCTTGCGTAGCTGCGAGCACGCTCGAACCCTGCTAGGTGGACCCCCTCTTTGCCAAACAGCCAGCGCTCGAACGGCGGCTCCTTCGACGCCGTCCCCTCAGGCGTGAAATTGGGATCGAACCTGCGCATGAATTCGCGCATCATAAATACCAACGAGGATCCCACGGGGTCGTTCGGTTCCGGAGTGAGCGCCACCACGACGGCAGCTCCTTCAGACATGAGCGCCCTCTGACCACAGCGTTCACTCAATGCGCTGTAGGTGAGTGTGGAACGCAGCGCATGCACGCCCTGGGCCTCGGCTGATGTGCCACTGGTTCGAAAGCGCACCACATCAAGCTCGGGCGGATGCACCGCCACGCGTGTGAGCTTGAAGGCGTCACTCGGCACACCGGGGATGGCTTCCACGCTGTCCAAAAGTGAACCGGAACGCGTCACTAACTGGCGAAAACCAGCAATATTCGTCGCCTGAAAGCGCGCAATCCGAAGTGCTAGCTCGTCAAACGTGGAGCGGCTTTGGCCCGCCGCGAACACTCGCACCTCACGGTGCAACGCATCAGATTCTTCAAGCGTTGCAGCCCTCACGCCGAAGCTCCACCGAGAACCTCACTCAGCGCGTCAATAAAGCCGTCAACCAGCGGCTCGCTGAACGTCAGCGCTGGAGTCAGCACCAGCGTATCACGGTGCGTCCCACCACTCGTCACCAGATAGCCACGCTCCAAGAGGGCTTGGGCAATCCGGCCACCTACGCCACGTTCACTCCCGAGGTCGATCCCCAGCATGAGGCCGCTCCCCGACACGCGGGCGCGTTCGCCTAAGCGGGCGACCAACCGGGCACGAAAGCTCTCTCCGAAAGTCCGCGACCGCTCAATCAGCTGCCCCCGCTCTAACTCATTGAGCAAGGTGATCGCCGTGGCACAGGCAAGCGGCGCCCCCGCGAACGTTGTTGTGTGAACCACTTCCGCTTCCCTCGCCCAGCTTTGCATCACGTCTCGTGCACCCAAACAAGCAGAAATCGGTAGACCTCCGCCCAGGCCCTTGCCGAGGCAGATCAAATCGGGAGTGACCCCGGCTTCGACTGAAAATAGCCATTTTCCCGCCCGGCCAAGCCCCGTCCAGATTTCGTCGCTGATGAGCAGTGCACCGCGCTCATGCGCGAGCGTTAGCAGCTGACCGATAAAGCCCTGGGGCGGCAGCACGCAACCTCCGCGGCCTAAAATTGGCTCGACAACGACCGCGCCGATATCGTTAGCCTGAAGCCTCTTGCGCAGGCGCTCGTAGACGATACTGGCTTCAGCCTCCGACGCAGGATACGGAAGAAACTCCACCGATGGATTGAGCTGTTCTAAGAACGGCTCGCGATAGCTCTCGCGGAGTCCACAAATAGCGAGGGGGCCGTAACTGAGCCCGTGGTAGGCCCCTTCAAACGCCACCACGCCGGGTTTCTTGGTGTAGAGCTTGGCCGTCTTCAACGCCGCGGTGACAGCGTCCGCACCCGATTGGCCGAGGATCACCTGCGCGTCCCCGGGGTAGAGAGCTGCTAGGCGCTCCAGCAAGGCAACTTTGGCATCTGCGGAGAGCATGTCTCCGAGCGCCTGCAGCATGCGAGGGGCCTGGAGTTCCAGGGTGCGAAGGATGCTGGGGTGGCCGTGACCAAGCAGAAGTGAGCCAAATCCTTGGGCCAGGTCGACGTAGCGATTACCGTCCACGTCGAGCACGTTATCGCCCTTCGCGAGCGAGAGCACGATCGGTAACCGCTCACTCTTGTTGGATCGCGGCGGCCCCATCGGCGCGAGACGATGCCGAAGCCTCAGCGCCCAAGTGCGCGAGCTGGGCCCTGGAGGCCGGACACGCACCGCGGGACCCTGATCCCCTGAGAGAGCGCCAAAAGGTGGCGGACCGTCGCTCAACATAGCCCTCAATAGCACATGCGGTTGCGGCCGCTGCGTTTGGCTTCGTAAAGCTTCTGATCGGCCAAGCCGATCAGTTCCTCAGCCGACTTCTGGTCGGTGAGCTCGGCGCACCCAATGCTGATCGTGAGCGGAATAGCTTCGGTTTGGAATACGAACGGGTGCGCTTCCACTCGGCTGCGGATGCTCTCGGCAAGGGCCGTAGCGCCATCCAGCGGAGTTTCCGGTAGGACAATCACGAACTCTTCACCGCCATAACGGGCGAAAACCTCATCCCTGCGGATCCGATCCTGAACCAAGCGTGCGAGTTCGCGAAGGGCGTAATCCCCGGCAAGATGGCCGTATTGGTCGTTCACGTTTTTGAACAAATCAATATCGAACATCAACAGGCTCAACGGACGCTCATGCCGGCGGGCGCGCACAATCTCCCGTTCCAGCGCCTCAGACAGGTACCGCTTGTTGTGGACCTGGGTCAACCCATCCACAATCGTCATGCGATAAATCTCCTCGTGATACTTAGCTTCCGCATCAGCACCCGAGAGGAACTTGAGAATGGAAGGACCGATCTTGACGCGGTCGGCATTCGCGAGCAGCACTTCGCCGGCTATCTGGTCTTCGTTCACGTACGTACCGTTGGTTGAGTTGGCATCGGTGACGTACCAATTCGAACCACGTCGCGCGAAGTAGGCGTGACGTCGCGACACGGAATCACCCTCTAAGACAATTTCGCTATCGGCTCCGCGCCCCACTCCAATCGGCTCGTGATCGAGCACGAAGCGCCGGCCCAGCATTCCGGGTTCCTGGCTGTAGATGACAACCAAGCAGTCCGTTGTGGATACGTGCTCTTCGACCTTATTTTCGAGAACCTGGGTGACTCTCGTTTTCTCTTCGAAGTCACTCACGTCAATACCACCAAGTTTCCCGAATGATGCCCCACGCCTCGACCCTCAGTCGCGATGGGGGGCGGTATTTGTCGCACAGCTTGCCGAGCTTCGGTGCACAGAAATCCGATCGAAATGGCGATAGGTGGGCAGGTGTAGGCAGAACACAGGGGGCCGACCGCCCAAGGTCAGGAATTGAGCCACCGGGACCAGTAGGAGTCAAATGCGACCCGGCCAGCCCGGCTTGAGAGCCCAGCCCAGCGCGTTCGATCAGGCGCTAGAGTGTTCCCCGTGTCCCCAACGGATGATGCGAAACCCCTCGCGCTCGAGATCACCCTCTTCACGTTTAAGGAGGGCCTGCTGGCGCGTGCAGCGCACGATCTGCAGCTGCACGTCGAACACGTGGAGGCGCGTCTATTTTCTGGAAACAGGCTGGCGATTGAAGTTGACCCGTTGAGCATCCAAGTGGATGGCGCCGTTGTGCACGGCGAAGTTCATGCGGACATACTCTCCGCCGACAATCGCCGCGAGATCCAGCACACACTCCAAGAGAGCGTGCTCAAAGTGGCCCGTTACCCGATGCTGCGCTTTGAGGGAACGTTTGAAGAATCGTCAAGTTTGGTGGAAATACAGGGGACGCTCGAACTGTGCGGCGTGCAGCAGACGCTCAGCACGCGTGCTCGCGCCAAGGGGGGAACGCTCTTCGCTGAACTTGAAATCCGCCCCAGTGCTTTTGGCATCCAGCCCTTCCGCGCCCTCATGGGAGCTATTCGTGTGCAGGATCGTGTCGTCGTCAGGATACGAGGGGTACGTCCAAGCCTAAACTCCGCATCAATCTGAGAGCGTTGCCCTCGGTGACCGGCCCTTCACGCAGCTTAAAATCAAAGGTCATTTGCCCATTTTCGACATTCTCGCGCAGATGCACCAGCTGCACTCGCCCCATCTGCTCAGCGGGCAACTGGCAGAGTTCCAGATCGTGCGTCGAAACCGCTCCCGTGGCATTCAAGCGTAAAAGCTCACTCATGATCCAACGCGCCCCAAGCTGACGCTCGTTGGAATTAGTCCCATGCAGGATCTCATCCAATAAGAAGAGAACTTGCTGATTGCTCTGAGCTGCGTCCACTACGGACTTGAGCTTCCGAAGCTCGGCGTAGAAATGACTCACACCGGACTGGAGTGAATCACGCACGCGCATGCTAGTGTGAAGGCGGAAACAAGCCAGCTCAAGCCGCCGAGCGCACACCGGTCCGCCCGAAAGAGCGAGCACTGTGGCCAACCCCATGGACCTGAGCAACGTGCTTTTTCCGGACATGTTCGACCCCGTAACGAGCAAAGCCGTCCCGGATTCGCTGAGCGCCAGATCGTTCTCAACGCGCTTTTGTGGGCTGATCAACGGATGCCCAAGGCCCTCCGCATGAAAACCGGCGCCATCGCTCAGCAGGGTCGGGAAGACGAAGCCAGGTTCATCGTACAGTAACCCAGCCAAAGAAGAGAGCGCTTCCAGTTCACCCATCGCCTCAAACCACCCGCGCACTCGACGCCCATACTGCTTTTGCCAGCGCTCCAACGCGAGCGTAGAGTGGACATCCCAAAGCAAGGCCACGTTCACGAACGGATACACAAGCCCGTTGTGTTTGAGTTCAAACCAGCCAAGCCGCGCACGAAACGACTGCATCGCACTGGCAGCACTTTGGCCCTCGCAAATTAGCTTCGACTTCAGGCGTTCGCCCGCCTTGCCAGGCAGCTCCAGGTTTTCCAAGGTCTTGAGCATTCCCGCATAACGTACGAACGCGCCTTCGCTTGACGACACAGCGCCGAAAACCCGGTTCGCGGTGCTGGCGTGAAGAGCCATGAACCCCGCCTGTAGGACAGCGGGAACGAGCCAAGAAATCGGCGGCCAGCCAAAAACCCGGGACAACACGAACAGCGTCAACGTCAGGCCCGGCAAGAGCCATGCTGCCCAAACGACGAATGGCTTATTAAGAAGCTGGGTCGACCCCTCAGCCCAATCCAAAAAGGGACCTGGATCAATAGGCGGCTTGTACGACGTGCGACCCGAACGACTCGCCGCCAGCGAAAGACTTTCAGCTTCAAGCTCCTGGCGCTCCAGCAGCCTGGGAGCGAGTGCTCGAACGAGATTTTGGCGCTCCAAGATAACGTCTACCTCCGCCGCTCCGAGCAACCAGCGCGCAAGCGTCTGTTGCCCGAAGCGAGTGTGCGCGACGCACAGCTTCTGAAACAACGAGCCTGGGCCCAGGATATCGAGGTCGTCCAAGTAGGCATGATTTTCTGTCGAGAACGTCGCGCCATCGTCGGCGAGGCTACGAAAAGCTTCCGTCAAGCGCTTTTCTGCCGCTTCATTCACGACAAGCAAACGTCGTGCGGCATCCTCGCGGCGCAGCACTCGAGCATGAAGCACGAGCAAGACGGTAAACGCCAAAGCGCCAAGCGCCGAGAGCCCCCACAGCAGCGGTCGCTCAACTCTGAACAGCGCGAATCCCGCGGCGACCACACACAGTCCAAATGCGAGCCCCCTCAGGTTCGAGATCAAACTGGAGTGCCCTTCGAGAGTCGCCACCAATTGCCGGTAGCGCTCGGCTCGTTGCACGTAACTTTCTCGGGGTTGGCTTGAATCCTCAGCGTGCGCCACGCCTCCCCTTATCCTCCCCATCCGAAGGAAGCCACTCCGAGCAGGTCAGCGCCTATTTAGGGCTTTTCTGTCCGGCGCCTTTTCTGACCTGCGCTTTTCTGTCACCGGCTTTTCTGTCCCGCGCTTTTCTGCGGCCGGCTTTTCTGCGACCGACTCTTCTTTGGCCGACTTTTCTGCTGTGGCCTTCTCAGCGGCGGTTGCTTTCGTCTTCATCGAGAATGCCACGCGGATACTCGCCCCCATGAACTCCCCTTCGGGATCCCCAACGTGGCGACGGTCAATCACCTCGGCCACACACCGCGCAGCCTGCTTCGACATGCCCTTAAAGCTCTTAACGCTCACGCCCTCTGCTCGTTGTAGCTCGCGTACCAAGAAGCGCACCACGACCTCGGCCGAGGCTTCGCCGATGCCCCCGTTCTTATCGATGCAGGCAAGGTAGCGCGCTCGGGTGCTAGGCACATTCAGCTTGGCGCCTGGAAATTCGCCTTTATCGGCATTAACAGGCTCGACCTCAACAGAAAGCTCCGGCTCCTCCGCGTCACTTGCAGGAAGCTCCGCGTCCGACTCGGCGGTGAGTGGCGTGCTCGCCTTCTCACTCTCTTTCTTGCCGCCTTCAAGCTTGCCGCCTTCAAGCTTGGCAGCTTCAACTTTCCCACCCGCCAGCACCTTGGCCTCCGCGACGCTCAGGCAGCGCAGTAGCATCCCCTTGCCATTAGAAATCCGGCCCCAAGGGCAGGACGGGTCGTAGGGATAGCTATTTCCCGGCGCTGATGTGTCAGCACGGGCGCCCGTGGCCGTGGCGCTGAAAGCCAGCCCAACGACGGTCAACAACCCAAACTTTCTGAGAATTTTGCGCATGAGAACTCTTTCTAACTGTGCCGCGGCTCGCGCCGAAAACAGTGACTGAGGGGTAGCAGAGAGCGCGTGAACCTGCCCAGAATTTGGCCAAGTGCCAGTGACTCAACGGCCGAAATTTGGCAGAAGTTCCGGGTTCGCCCGCTTGCCTGTGATCGCCATGCCGCTTTCCCCTCTCCCTCCGTCCACTGCGAGCGACACGGTGCTCACCTTCCTTGAGAGCATCGGGCAGCGCGCGGAAGCCGAATTCTACCTCAAGCTTTTCCGGGAAGTACCCAAGGAAAGCTTTGGTCTCGTTGCTGTGGAGAATGCGGTGGTTCGGCACGCGCTCGGCTCGTTCGTGGAGCACCTTCGCTTCCTCGCCGATTTGGGGTTGTACGCTCCCGTCGTGTTGGGGTTATTCGGACCCGGCGCGAGCGACACGACCTGTGATCGACTGCTCAAACGTCTACCCGCCGCTTCGCTCCAGGCCGCCGTGTATCGCTCAGATGCGCCCAATCTTATCGAAGCGGTGCGCGCAGATCTGAGGGCTGAGCGGCTGCCCGTGGTGTGGTTTGATCGTTCTCAGCACAGGAGCCAAGAGGCTCGCTTGTCCGAAGCGGCTGCCATTGCCCGCGAGCTTGGCACTCAAAAGCTCGTTTACCTGCGTCGAAGCGGTGGCTTGCGCGCGCTCAGCCAGACGCTGGGCACGCCTAGAGAACACGGACTCGATCTCAACAACGGGACGATCTCTGTGCTCAACCTGCAGACCGAGGCCGATTCCCCGTTGAAGGGCGTTCACCTCAATGCAGACGACAAGAATCTGCTAACCGCCATCGGCTCACTGCTAACACTCACGAATCAACCACGCTTGATGGTGAACGTTGCCTCACCCTTGAACCTGCTGAAGGAGCTTTTCACCGCGAAAGGCGCCGGCACGCTCATCAAGCAGGGCACACTGGTCCGGCGTTTCGAATCGTACGCCCCGCTCGATTTACCCCGCCTGACGGCACTCATCGAGCAGAGTTTTGGGCGGCAGCTTCTGAAGGATTTTTTCTCCGAGCCGCTGCTCGCAGTCTATGTGGAGTCAGATTATCGCGGGGCCGCCATCGTGATTGACAGCCCGGTAGGCCCCTATTTGAGCAAATTTGCCGTTGAGCCAAGAGCTCGCGGGGAGGGTATTGCGCAAGACGTCTGGAGTTCCGTTGCGCGAGATTTTCCGACGTTAGTCTGGCGTGCTCGAGCCCAGAATCCGATCACTGCGTGGTACACTCGGATTTGCTCTGGCATGCTGCGGGTCCAAGCTTGGCATGTGTATTGGTGCGGGCTTCGACCCAAAGACATCCCAGCAGCGATCGAGCATGCCCTGGGGCGAGCGAGTGATTTTGCGGATTAGGGCGAGTGTGCGTTGGGCGGGCCGACGGTTTACGCCTCTGCTACCAGCTGCCCTGAACGCCTACATACTCAGCGCCTCAGGCAGAGCCAAGAGCGAAGAAGCGTCAAGGCCACGCTCGAAGATCCGTTCGGTCTGGCGGGGGAATCCGACGTCGTTACGGAGAATGACCCTAGCGTCGCCGACGAGGATCCGCTCGATGCGCCGAGGCCTACCGAGCCCAACAGCGACACTATGCTTTCCACACCGCCTGTGATCAGCAGCCCGATTCGCTAGCGTCACTTCGCGCACGGTAAGCCCCCGGGCAGTGCCATTCGAGCTCCGTCTGGGTGCGGCTGCCCTGCTCCTGGATCACGCTGTCTCCCCCGCCGGCAGAGACCCTGCCGGCTTGGGGGAGACACGCGGAGCGGAACGCGAGGCGAGAGGGGGCACAGGGGGGCACAGGTATTCCCGTTGCCCTGCCAAGTGCTATCGTTCGCCGCGTCGGACTCCGAACTCGCCGCGCCGTTCGGTTTTTTTCAGAGAATCAATCCATGTCTCGAACAATATTTCGCTTGGCAGCAGCTTCCGCAGCCATGATGTTAGCCAACGCTTGCTCCCCCCAACAGCCGAACGACACGTCCGGCGTTGACCCCCATGCCAGTACGGGCGGCGCACACGCCACGGGCGGCACCGCGGGGCTGGGTGGCAAGCCTGCGACGATCTACCCGCTGCAACGCCCCGTACCGGTAGCGCTCACGATTCTCAAGGGGATATGGTCACCACTCGTTCAGCTGCGCGACAAGACTGATACCTGGACAGTGGGTCGCCCGGCGGATGGTTGGGTGGTGACGCCCATCCACGCAACGTTGCTGCCAGATAGCGGCAAGGTACTGATCACGGGCTGGAGCCGTGCTGGCGTGCAGGAGTGCCACCAGGGCGAGAAGCGCCACAATGGCACGAGTTGGGTGCTCGATCCCGAGGTGCTGCACGTCGACAGATCCTTCACGTTGGACGTGACGCCTGTTGATGAAAAGGGCGAGCCAGCTTCAGATGTTCTGTATTGCGCTGCACATGTGCCGTTAACCGACGGTCGCGTTTTCTTCGCTGGCGGCGCACGCTACGAGAAGCTCGGCATGCCTGGGGAAATTGAACGCGGGATCAACTCCGCGCGCATTTTTCGGCCCAATACAGGGGATTTCGAACGTGTCCCACAACCCATGACGGGTGGGCCCGCCATGCTCGCCGGCCTGCGCTGGTATCCTTCGGCGACCAAGCTGCCGGATGGCACGGTCCTGGTGATCGGCGGCTTCACACAGTACGCAGACACCGGACACTTGACGAATCTGAGCATCGAGCGCTTCTCGCCTGCGCTCTACGACCAAGGCAAGAATCCTTGGTCCGTGCTCACGTCGCACGAAGAAAGCACGCCCGATATCGCTGCCGATGCTTTGGACTACAACCGCGCACACCTTCTGTATGAGCCAGTGCCTGCTGACAAGGCAGGCGGACATGCACGCACCTTGGCCGCGGTAGGCGGAGTGGGTGCCGTGTTGCTGCTGAATACCGACGATGGCGTGCCAGGAGCGGAACGGATCTACCACCCGGCGAACGGGCAGCGCCGCACCGCTGAGAATCTACCCTTGCGTGCTGGGCTCTCCACAGGCGTGCTAGTTTCAACGGGTGAAATCATGATCATGGGCGGAACGGACGCCGACGAAACGCGACCGCGCCTGGATCTCTACGACCCTTACAAGGACAGCTGGCGCACCATCGATACCAAGCGAGGCCGCCGCCAACCCAGCTCCGTGCTCTTGCCGGATGGAACTGTACTTTTGATCCACGGATCGGGCGAAGAAGCCACGATTCCAGAACGTCTCGTGCCGCAGATTTTTGATCCGGTCGCTGGAACGATCAGCGACGATGTGCGTTGGCCAGAGGACACCGATCGCGGAGTGCACAGCTTCGGCCTTTTGCTCAAAGATGGCACGATCTTGATGGGCGGCGGGGTAGCCACGGCGCCCATCTTCCAGATCGGCTGCGAGCACGCCGATTTGCGGATTTATACGCCCCCTTACCTCCGGGGCAGCACCCCACGGCCCGTTCTATCCGGTATCACTGAGCCCCTGGCCATGGCGATCGCGGGAGCTGCAATAACAGTAACCTACGACGGCACGCCGCTCAAAGCAGACGGAGGAGCGGTGCTCATGGCAGTGGGCTCGATCACGCACAGCATCGACCAAAACCAGCGCTACGTGAAATTGAGCTACACGAAAAACGGTAATACACTCACGCTCACACCACCCGATACCCATTGGCGAGCGCCTCCGGGCGACTACATCCTGTATCTCGTGAGCGACAAGGGTGTGCCATCGCTGGGCGTTACCGTGCACTTGCCGTGAGGGCTCATGCGATCACGTAGCTAGAGCGAATTAACCCAGTCGCTCACAGACTTCAGACCCACTTCGTCCACGAGCTTGCTGGCGATGGGCGGCATGGCGAGGCCCATTTCTCGGCTCCGAATGCGCTCCACCAACACGCTAGCATCAGCCTGACCGGGATGAATGAGCTGACAACCGGGGCACATGAAACTCACAGGCTCCTGACCGAGCGTCGTGGTGTACGCGTCCGTATCCTTGACGGCCTTATCGGCGACATAGATCCGCAGCCGCAAGTTGACGGTTTGAAAGTAGCGATTGTGGCAGGTGCCGCAATTGGTGTGCAGGTAGCCTAAAGCTGCCTTTTCTTGCTCATTCCCCGGCACTTCAAAAGCTTGGGGCACCGGGCTTGAAAGGCGCCCCGCCGCGTTCAGCTTCTGCAGCGTGGCCCCCTCACCTTGGTGCGTGAGCTGCAGCGCACCAAAGCCAAGGATGCGCTCAGGCTGGGGCTCATGACAGAGCTTGCAGTCCTTTTGGCTGGGCACGTCATGGGAGGTGCCTTTGGCGTTGGGCACACCATCAGGCACCAGCACCGCATCCGAGTCTTTGTCGTCCCACAGGTATGCCGCGAAGAACCAATCTTCTTGCCTCGGACCAAAACGCTGAATGAAGCGTGTTTCGATGCGCACGCCGTCGCGTGTGAATTCTTTCCAAAAGCGTGAGCCCATTGGGAATTCCCAGTGATCCACGTCGCTCACGTCGATTTTTTCGCAGCTCGGGATGTAGACAAAGCGCCGTTTTTCAGCGCCATCAGACCACAACTTATAGCGCGGCTCAAAGGCCTCCACGTCCTTGGCGAGCGACCCATCAGTGTCAAACAAGCCCGTTTCTGAGAGGAAACGCGGCGGCTTTAGGAAAATGGGCCGCGCGGCCTCTCGCACGCATGGCGTGGGCAGTGGAGGCGAAGACCTGCCTTGCCCGCAGCCGATAACTAAAAACGTGCCCCACACTCCGAGCGAGGTTAACGCCATCCGCAAAGCCTTGGCTCGCACCCGCTTGCTAAAAACAGGGGCCCGACAGCGCATCACTTCCTGTTAGTACTCCCAGAAAACGCGCGCTTCAAGCGCTGGCAGAGCCCAGCACCGCACCCGAACCTACAATGGCGGTGATTGGCCCTCTGAGCTGGAAGTCTGGACCGCGCCTGAGTGGCTCTGGCTCAAATGCAGGTCACACTAAGCTTCTCGTTCATTTCCACGTCTAGCGAATATCGATTTGGATTCGCGGCGTGGCGTGCCCATCGATGCCACTTTTCGAGTCTATCTGGGCACGGCTGCGATACCAGCAACCAAGCACCGTAACTATCGTGAGTCTCGCGGGCTGCACTCAGTCGATGTTTCAGACCTCCGTTTACGTCTACCAACGGTCGGTACAACAATGGGAAGCTCGGTGGGCCCAACAACAACAGCCCAGAACCGGGCCAAGACTGTGCACAGCTCGACCAAGGAGTTCCCGACGGCCGCTGGGGGGACATCGAATGCTCTGACCGCCAAGCGGGATTCGTCTGCGAGAAAGGCCCTTGAGTTGAGCTGAGAGCGGGCTGCGTGTAGATCGCTGCTCCGTGTTGTATGCCTTCGTTTTACTCTGCGGACTCGTAGCTGCTGGCGCTTACGTCCTATTTTTCATGAGTCAGGTGCCGGGTGCGGCAGAGGATCGCCTGGGCGTCTACGAGGCGCTGCCGCCAGACCTCGGCAAGTGGAAGCCGGAGGAGAGCACCGCTGCCGCGCAGGCTGGTCTCGCTGCTGGTCAGCTGCGCGAGATCCGTTGGTTCTTTCAAGAGGCTGGAATAGGCTCGGGGGGAAACCTCATTCAACAAGTGCGCGTCCGCGACATCAAGAGTGGAGAGATCCTGGTGGTTGAGCCCGAGGTAGTGATAAAGCGCCGACGAATCAAGAAAGAAGCGTAGGCTCATTCCCGCGCCAGGCTCCCATGGACAACATCACGCACAGTCTAGTTGGTTTACTCGTCGCCGAGGCTTGCCTGGCCAAGCTAGAGCCCACGAACGCAGGCGCCCCGCCAAACCAAAAGCCCCGCTGGGGTCTACGAGCGCTCTTGATTGGGACATCGATATTCGCCAACAATTTTCCTGACCTCGATTTTCTCTACGCCAGCATCACGTACGGTAAGCTCGGCTACCTCCTACATCATCGTGGCCACACGCACACCTTCGCGCTCGGCCTGCTTCAAAGTGTCTGCCTGTTCGGGCTCGCACTGCTCATCGCGCGCTTTCGAAAACTCACGCTCAATGCGAGCGAACGCTTCTGTCTAGGAGCCGTTTCGCTGTTCGGTCCGATTTTGCACATCTGCCTGGATTTCCTGAACAATTATGGCGTCCACCCCTTTTGGCCGCTCAATAGCGAATGGATCTATGGGGACACGCTGTTCATTATTGAGCCCTATCTGATCGTGACCCTGTGCGCATTCTTGGTGTGGTCGATGCGGACTCGCGTCGCACGCGGGCTGTTGTTCTTCTTCATTTTTGCTGTGGTGGTCGCCTGTTGGGCTTTTCCTTATGTCGATTTCTTGCCGGCGCAGTTGGTGACAGCCACGGCACTGGTAATGTTATGGTTGAGCTACGCGTGGTCGCGCTCATTTCGCGTCATCGCCGCCGCGGCTATGTCCGGATTGATCATTCTAGTCTTTGCCGTTGGCAGCTCTTCCGCTCACGCCACAGCGCGCGCCTCCTTTCGAGTGGCTCTCGGGGCAGAGATAGCTGATGTTGTGGCCACGCCCCATCCCGCCAATCCGTTCTGCTACGACGTGCTCGGTGTGGCAACCACAGCTTCGGAGTACGTTCTGGCCTACGCCAGCGTATCCGTGTTGCCAGACTGGATTTCGCCACGGAGCTGCCGATCGCTGCGCAGCGAATCCAGCCTCCCAATGGAGCCGATGGATGTCCAAGCTGAAGCGATCTTCCTTCGTTCGGTCTGGCGCACCCCCTTGGCGAAGCTGAAAGAGCGCTTCAACACGAGTTGCATTGCGCGTGAGTTTCTGCGTTTCGCGCGAGCGCCGTTTTTGGTCGAGAGTAATTCGGCCTGGGCAATCGGGGATCTCCGCTTTGACAGGGAGAAAGGCAGCGGATTCGCCGAGATCCCGCTGCCACAAGGCGTGAAGGACTGTCCGAAGTTCGTGCCGCCCTGGGTGCCACCGCGCGGGAAGCTGCTGCTCGGCGCCCCGTAGCGGCAAGCGATTGCTCGGCGCTCCGTAGCGGAAAGCTGTTGCTCGGCCTTGGCTTCAGTCTTCGAAAACAACCATCTGGTGCAACTCCACTTCGGGCACCACGATATCCACTCGCCCACGCACGTACTCGAAGGCGAGCTCGCGCCCCTCGGGCTCCAACACTACGCGGCTGGGTTTCGATTTTCTTTTGAGGCTCACTCCCACGTTGAAGAGCGGGACCACATCCTCAATCACTTCTACGCCTTGCCCGCGCTTACTCGGTTGAGCAAACAACAAGTGAACGATCTCACGGCGCTCTTTGGCCTGACGGCACACGCTCACCCGACCCGCTGCTGGCAATTCCGCGCTCACGAGCGGATCCGGCAAAAGCGCAGCCAAGCAATGCAGCAGCATGTCGCGCACTGCTTGTTGACCGCGACTCGCATAGATTGAAAACAGTGGATGCGTGCAAGCAATGCCGGCCGCCCCTCGGACCATCACCGGGCCGCCATTTTTGCCACTCGGTGGCGCGTGCCGGTGGCTGCAGAAATGCGCTAGCGTGCGGTTGAAGTAGGGCTCGTCCCGCGTCGCGAGCACTTTACCGGTGGCTGTTTTCGTCCAACGCCGCCCCTGCCCGTAAACGAGAAACGACGTATTATCCCAGGCATCGAGCCCAAATTTTGGCCGAATGTAGTCCGGATCGAATTCACAGGCCCCGGCGTCTCGATAGCCAAAATCAAACCCAGGCTCGTCCTTGCCCACCAACATCCCTGACATGCCCGTGGCCAAAACTTGCCCTCCCCTACTGACGAAAGATTTCACCTTCTTCAGCAGCGCGGAGCTCAAGCGAATTGCATCTGGCAACACGAGCACTTTGTATCCAGCAAGCTCGGCTTCTGCGTCCACCACATCAAAGCACAGCTTGCCCTCCAAAAGCACGCGCGCTGCGCCATCGTCGGTTAACGAATTTTTGGGAGCCTGACCGTCGCCCCCGCTGCTCTCACCGCAAGCTTCTGCCGAAAGGAGCGCCACATCTGCCAAGCCGATGGCATTCGCAGCCCAGGCTTCGCGTGCTTCAATCTCGGCGTAGGCTTGCCCAATCAGGCGATAGGTCGCCTGCTCCATCCGACCGGAGGGGTGCAATTGGTCGCCGACGCTCACGTTTCCACCAAACGCCAAGGCCGCTCGAGCTTCATAACGAAGCGCATTGGGATGCTTGAAGCCGCCAAACTCGCCCCAGCTCTCATGAAACTTCCCCGTCATGCCCAAGAACGGAAGCTTCAACGTGCGAGCGTAACCGGCCGATAGCGGGAAGTGATCGTAACCCCAGCCACCGGTTGGTAAGGATTCCAGCTCCAAATGCGTATTTTCATGGGCCAACGCGCGATCACCGCGGGGAATGTGGCCACCGTTGTGAAAGATGGGAAGGCCTCGGCGCAAGCGATCCACCAGCTTGCGCACGCTCTTCGTGTAGTTGAAATACACCTCGCGCCCGAGCGTTGTTCGGTCCTTCAGGCTGCTTGGATCTTTACCTTTTTCGAGGAGCGTGCGGGTGCAGGTGGTGCAGTAGCAGACTCTCGGGCTCACGATATCCAAGAACAACCCGTCCATCTCGTAGTTCTTCAGGGCCTCCTCGATCTGCTTCAACAAATAATCAAGGTAGGGCGTGTTGAAGCAGCACTCGTGGAAGCCAGGTGCGAGCATCGAGCCAGCCCATGGCACGCCGCCGTCCTCGGTACGCCGCGCCCACTCAGGGTGCCGCCAGTAAACCCACTCATCCACCCCCGCCGAAAGATATACCGGCGTCTTCACATCAATGGCATGCGCCGCTTTGATCTGTCCCGCCAAGAGGTCAAACTTGAGATGCGGGTGCATCTGGCCCACGCGCGTCGGGTGGTAGCTCAACCCGTGGTGGCACTTGGAGAACACGGTGATGGAGTTCACATGCCCAAGCTTCAACATGTCCTGAAATTGCTTGGCGTCAAACGCCTCGCCAATCTTGGCAATTTGCTCGGAGGTGTGAAAATCGAGGTGAACTTGACGCGTGCGCATGCCTATTTTGCCTTTCGAAAGCCGGCATCTTAAGCACCTCGCCTTGAAAGGCCACTGCTTTTCGCCGTTGCGCGGAGCTTCAATAGATGCTCGCGTCTCTCCCCCTCTCAGCATCGACTTCAGGTAGTCAGCATGCTTACTACTTTCTTTTGTCGCGTGACCCGACCCCTCTCAGCATCAACGCCAGACGGAGGCTTCTCCCCCCCCACTCAGCATCGACTTCAGGTCATACTGGAGGGCTCTCGGCCCCCGCAGCACGAACCAACTGAACAAGCCGTTCGTCTTGCAGATCGCGTGCTATTTTTGAGTCTACCGCGTCGCTGTGACACGCGGCTTTCTCTCCGGTGGCCGCGCCCACGGCACTTCGCGTCTTGTTGGCGAGGCGATGGATTTCCTCTGGGCTGAGTACGCCACGTTTGGCCAGGATTTCTTGTTGTGCCACGGTGAGGGCGCCGGACTTTTCTACTTTCTCGCGCAAGAAGCCTTCAGCTTTGCCGCTCGCAAATTCGACGATTTCTTTTGAAATGCGGACCGAGCACCAATCGTGCCCGCACATGGCACAGAAATCGGTGTCGACATCGAGATCTTCATCGTGGAAGGCGCGGGCCACATCGGTATCGAAGGCAAGCTCGAAGTGCTTCTCC
>CAZSUA010000019.1:0-30634 GCA_964609655.1 uncultured Polyangiaceae bacterium
GGGTTGGGCTGCGTGGGTTCGGGGCGTAGGCGCGTTGATGTTCAGCGTAAGTCCGGCTGAACGCATGGCGCCCTCCGCCGACAGCCACGAAGTAGAGGTAGTCTGTTTCCGCGGGTCTGAGTACGGCTTTGAGCGAGCCGAGGCCGGGATTGGAGATTGGCCCAGGGGGTAGTCCAGGATGCGTGTAAGTGTTGTACGGGTTGAGCGGATCCCTCAGCATGGCTGGCGTTATCTTGCCGCCAAACGCGGCACAGCTCGGGATGGTGATGCGGAGCCGCCGACAACCATATGCGGCCGTTGGGTCCGATTGGAGGACCTGACGGGGCTGAAAGTTGGGATCTGTCAGGCGGTTCAGGAAGACGCCGGCGATCAACGCGCGCTCCTCTTCCCGAGTGGCCTCTTTTTCAACCACGGAGGCAAGTGTCACCATACTCCGCTCATCAAACCCCAAATCACCCTTCAAACGCTCGTAGCCCGCGGTTTCATTCTTGAAAACCTCGGAGAATCGGCGCTGGGCTTCGCGCACGAGTGTGTAGAGGGCCACCCGCGGATCGCTATCTTCCTTGATGTCATACGTGGCGGGAAACAAATAGCCCTCTGCGCTATCTGAGAGCCCAAGCGTTTTCAGATAAGCAGGGTCGAAGCTCGCCGTCACAAACGCCGTTGCACTACAGATCTCGTTGGCCTCAAGCCGCTCAGCGACCTGCCACAGATCAAAACCCTCCACGATCGTGACTTTGCGTGCTGGCCGAATTTTCAATCGGCCCAAGCGTTGGGTGAGTTCACGCGGTGAGAGGGCATCGTTGAACACGTGCATACCGGACTGGAGCGTCACGCCGCGGCCCAGCGTCTGCAGATAGAGCGAGAACATGCGCGGCGAGTTGAGCAACCGATGTTGATAGAGCAGATTACCTAGATCGCTAGGCAAAGTGCTACGCGGGATTTCCAGCACGATTCGCGCTCCTGGGCCAGGCCCGGGCGCCAGCGCCCATGCGAACAACGCCGTTGCCCAGACCACCCCTGTTGCGAGAAACACCCCTGCCAGCGCCCAGAGCCGACGCACTGTTCGGCGGCGAGCCCGCCAGCGTTTAACTTTCTTTGCACGCGCCGAGGAGCGCGGCCTAGGCGTCGTCATCGGGTGCCCTTTTGGAGTCCAGCCAGCTCTGAAGCAGGACGGCAGCTGCCTCGCTGTCTATTCGAGCCCGTGACTTTCGCACGTCGAGCCCTCGTTCATGGAGCTGACGTTGGGCCTGACGCGTTGTTAGGCGTTCATCCAACAAAATCACCTCCGCTTTGCTGATCGTTTTCAGCTCGGCAGCGAATTCACGCGCCCTTCGGGCCGGTGGGCCTTCGCGTCCGCTGAGGCTACGCGGCAGGCCGACGACAAACAACGTGATCCCTTCCTCGGCCGCGAAACGCACTAGCGCGCGCAGCAAGCCGGGACGATTAGCTCCCGAGAACGCAGGCCGCGGATGGGCCATCAGCCCAAGCTCGTCGGCAACCGCCAGCCCGACCCGCACACTCCCAAGGTCAACCGCGGCGGCTCGCATTCGGCGTCTGTCGTATCACGGAGGCCGGGCTCCCGCGGAGGCTCTTTTTGTGCCTCGCTAGCTTGACCCCGGTGAAAGAGTACGAGCATAAGCCGGGCAGGCGCGTTGAGAGTGAGCAACCATATCCTCAGAAATTTCCTGCGAGGGACCCTGCTTTCGGCCGCGCTGCTTTTGGCCACTGGACCCGCCTGGGCCCAGCCTGGCAGCTTCGGCCCAGGCGGCATGGGGTCGGGCGCTATGCCCGAGCCAACCCGACCTTCTAAGGGCAAGAAGGCCGCACCCAAGGTCGATCCGAATGTGCCCGAAACTCATGCGGCCGCGGGAGCGAGCGACGCCCCGCTCGGAAGTGGTGCGGAGCCTTCGCTGCCTGAGCAACCCTTGGAGATACCGAAGTCCCTCGCCGAACGCATCGGTTCGGATCTCGATCTCGGCAATCGGGAGCAGGGGCGTGGTAGCGCAACTGATCGCAACTTCTACGGCCTCTACTATTCAGAACACAGCAAAGATTATTCGTTGAAGCTCGCGTTCCCCATGTGGATGGAACGCACCCAACCGTCTCGCACGTTGCCCACCCAGACGGATCGAGCGTCGGTTTTCGGTGGTGTCTATTATAATCGCCGCAGCCACGAACACGCAGATGACGTGCTTTTTCCGCTGTTTTGGAATCTGCGCGACCCTTCGCTCGGGACGCGCACGACGATTGTGGGCCCGTTTGTCAACCGCCGAACGCCGACTGAAAGCGACGATTGGCTCGCTCCGCTCTACTTTACGGGGCAGCGCAAAGCGGGCCACTACACGCTGATCCCTCCCCTGCTCACGTACACCTCCACCAATGCTGAAGGTGGATTTAACCTGGTGGGGCCACTCTTCTGTTCGTGGCGCGGCGGAAAGCACTGCGACACTCGCACCGCTCAAGATCTGGATATGGGCGTCGCCCCGTTCTATTTCTACGGGCAAAACGATCGCAAACAATACGAGCTCATCCCGCCACTCCTCCACTACTATGGCTACAACGATCGCACTGGCGATTGGACCAACGTGTGGGGCCCCTATTATCGAGCTCACACTGAAGAGCGCGAACTCTTCCATATTCTCCCGATCTACTGGAGCATCACCGGCAAAAATGAGCGCCACACCACGGTGTTGCCGTTCTTCCACTACGGGACCAAAGGCAAATCGTCCCTGTTCGTGAATCCGCTCTTTCTCACCAGCCACGGTGAGAACGGCGAGAATCTGTTCGCGACCTGGGGCTACGCACGTTACCGCGGCCGCACTGAACTCGACATGATCACCCCCCTCTATTGGGACTATCGGGATCCGGACACGCATTTCTCTCAGAAATTGCTGTTCCCGTTCTTCTTGTCCCGGCAAGGGCCGCGCGAAGCTACCACAGTGCTGTTCCCGTTCTTTGGAACGAGCAAGCGCTTCGGCATCAGTAACTCCACCTGGATCACTCCATTTTTCCAACACACGACTGATTTGCGCGGTTGGTCCACCAACCTGCACCCACTCGTCTACGCCGGCCGCAACGGTAACGACTCGCATTTGGTGTTAGCGCCGTTCTTCTGGGATTTCGCCTCGCCCGAATCACGCGCCACCGTAGGATTCCCTATCTTCTGGCGCTTCTCGGATAAGAAGGAAACGTCCCAGTTGATTGGCAACGTCTATTACCACGAGAAACGCACGCGACTCGGCTCCGACTGGAAGGTCCACGTGTTCCCCGCCTTCTCGTACGGAGAGACACCAGATGGCCATAACTGGAACATTCTGTACGGGCTCGCTGGCTACACCCGCGAAGGTCGTCGGACTGAGATGCGCACACTTTGGATCCCGATCCCGTTGAGCGACGCAGCTCCGCGGTAAGCCTGCCGGCTAGGCTTACCGCCAAAGGGTGTTACCCTCTTCGGCGTGACCAAACATCAAGTCGTGGTGATGGGCGCTTCAGGCTTCGCAGGAGCGGAGATCCTCAGGCGCCTGCTGTTGCATCCCAACTTTGAGATCCTGCGCGTGTGCGCGAACGATCACGTGGGCGAGCCCCTCGCCTCGGCGCTGCCCCACCTAGAAGGCCTCACCGAGTTGCGTTTCGAGAACCCGTCCGTCACGGCCGCTATCGCCGGCGCGGATGTGGTGCTGATGGGCTTGCCCCACACCGTCAGCGTTGAGCTGGTGAGAGCGGTTCGAGATCCCAAGCTGCGACTCCTGGATCTCTCGGGAGCGTTTCGCGTTCGTGATTTGGACCAGTACCAAAGGTATTATGGGGAAGCCCACCCGGCGCCTGAGCTGCTGCAAGACTTCGTGTACGGACTGCCCGAGCTCAACCGAGACCAAATCCGCGGAGCGCTCCGCTTAGCCTCACCCGGCTGCTTCGCCACCACGATTCAGCTGAGCCTGCTGCCCTTGGCAGCAGCCGGCTGGCTCTCCGGCAACATCTCGACGGTAGCCGCCACCGGTTCGAGCGGGAGTGGAGCCAACGCCACGGCTGCGACGCACCACCCCGTTCGCGCCCAGAACCTGAAAACGTACCGCCCGCTAGCGCATCAGCACGCCCCCGAGATCCTCCGCACCTTGATGGATGCTGGAGCCACCGATCTCTCCCTCGATTTCGTGCCGATCTCTGCTCCGCTCACGCGTGGGATCTTTGCCACCTCCTTCGTGGATATCCCCGCCTCCGTCACGGAACAGGAGCTTTTGGACTGTTATACGAACGCCTACGCCCAGGAACCCTTCGTGCGCATACCGAAACAGCGCTTGCCCGAAGTGGTGGCCGTGAATCATTCAAATTATGCCGAAGTGGGTTTTACATACGGCGAAGTGCGCGGAAATCGGCGCAGGCTTGCGGTGTACGGTGCGCTCGACAATCTCGTGAAAGGTGGCGCCGGCCAAGCTATACAGAATCTGAATCTCATGTTTGGCCTCGATGAACGTCTTTCCTTGCAAGACCCCGGTGGCTACCCCTAGAACTGCCGCGATGACAACTTCTAAAGCCGCCTATGACTGGGCAGCGTTACCCCACTCCGCGATCGAGAAGCTGGATCCGAACCTGTGGCGGGTTGAAGGTAGTCTGCCCAACATGCCGCTGCGCCGAGTGATGACAGTCGCACGGCTAGAGAACGAGGAGCTCATTATTTACAACGCGATTGCGCTGGATGAGCCGGAGATGAAAGAGCTAGAGGCCTGGGGCACTCCGGCTTACCTAGTGATCCCTAATGCTTGGCACAAGCTCGATGCTGCGCGTTTCGCGACACGTTATCCAGAGGCAAAGGTGATAGCTCCCAGCGCTCAACGCGCAAAGGTGCTCGGAGTGGTACCGAGGGCGGCTGGTCCAGAACAATTAGCGATGAATTCCGAAGTGACTATCCGCGAATTCGAAGGCACAGGAGGCCGTGAGCTGTACATGACCGTACGCTCGGGAAGCCATATCACGCTGATTTTGGCCGACGCAGTGTTCAACATGCCACATGGCAAGGGCATGCAAGGTTTCGTGCTGCGGCACGTCACGCAATCGAGCGGAGGCCCACGGGTTTCACGCGTCGGGCGTTTGCTGCTGGTCAAGGATCGCACTGCATTTGCGGCCCAGTTGCGCAGCCTCGCCACCGACGATCTGAAACGCGTCATTGTGGCGCACCACGAGACGATCAGCGAGAAGCCCGCCCAAGCCTTGTTGCGAGTCGCCGACTCGCTCGCCACCTGACGCTTGAGTTCGCAGGGCAACACCCCGCGATCCGACGCTGCCCGCAGGACAATCCCGCCACTTCACGGCGAAACATCCGCCACTTCATGGCGAAATATCCGCCACTTCATGGCGAATTTGCAAACCCATTTAGAGATAATACCGACCATTGGGGCAGGCAGCGTTCGCAAAACAACACCCCAAACACCCTGCGATCCGACGCTACCCGCGACGCAATTCCACCACTTCGTGGCGAAATATCCACCACCTCGTGGCGAAATATCCACCACTTCGTGGCGAAATATCCACCACTTCGTGGCGAATTTGTAAGCCAAATTCGTGATAATAGCGGACAAATTTGGCGGATGCTCCCCGTTTATGGCTGCTGCTGGCCGGCCTTTCCGAGCGACGATATCGTGGGCGAGAGGAGGGCGCCTTGGCCGGGAGCGTTCAGTAGGTTGCGCGGCCGCCGGAGAGATCGAAGGTGAAGGCGGTGGTGAAGCTCGCTTCAGGCGAGACAATGAACGCCGAGAGCGCTGCAATTTCTTCGAGCGTGCCACAGCGCTTCATGGGGATCTTGTCCGTCATGTACTTTACTTGGACGGGATCCATGCCGTCCACCATCGCTGTGCGGATCACGGCGGGTGCGAGCGCATTCACGGTGATCCCGGTTTCGGCGTATTCTTTCCCGAGCGATTTGGTGAGACCGATCACTCCGGCCTTGGTCGATGAATAGGCGCTCATGCCCGCATTCCCGTCTTTCCCGGCAATCGAGGCAACGAGCAAAATACGCCCATAATTCCGGCGCTCCATGAGTGGGATCGCATACTTGGCCACTAAGAATGAGCCCCGCAGATTGACTCGATACACGGCGTCGAATTCTTCAACTGAAACCGTCGGGAGCTTGCGATTGCTTGGGCCAACAATACCCGCGCAGTTGACCACGATATCCAGCCTGCCCCATTTTCGATCCAGCTCTGCAAACGCCGCAGCGACGGAAGCCTCTTCCGAAACATCGCCGGCGATCGCCGAAACCGAAGTGCCCAGTGCCTGGGCGGTTGCCTGCACGCGCTCTTGATCGCGGTCAAAAAGCACCACGTTGGCGCCCTCTTGGGCAAGGGCTGAGGCAATGGCGCGCCCCAAACCATCCGCCCCTCCGGTGATAAAAGCGACCTGATCTTGAAAGCGACTCATCCTGCATCTCCAAGCGGAAGAAAATTGTTATCTTGATCAAAGGAAAAGGACTGCCCGAGC
The DNA here is from genome assembly GCA_964609655.1 of uncultured Polyangiaceae bacterium. Lineage (GTDB taxonomy): Bacteria > Myxococcota_A > Polyangia > Polyangiales > Polyangiaceae > JBBRRP01. The sequence goes on from CAZSUA010000019.1 coordinate 6,475, forward strand.
GGTGTGAGGCTGATGTTAGGCCGATTGGCGACTTCTTCGGCCAGTGCTTCCGAGATCTGCATCTCCCCGAGCGAGAGCGAATCACGGATCCGCACCACGCGCGCTCGACTTGCGTCGGCCAGAGCCAAGGTGGCCAAGGCGTGTGCCAGCACATCGCGATCGGTCTCCAAATGCAGCGGGATCTTGGGCGAAAGGATGGCCTGCGAGGTCAGCACGTTCATATACATGGTTGGGTAATCAATGGCTCGCACCAGGCGGCTGGTTGTAAAATCCGCCACACCGATGCCAATCGCGTTACCGTGCGTCTCCGGGGTGAGATCACGGACAAAAATCCGGCGAATGAAGGGCGTCCGCGTCGGTGTTTGCACCAGATGAGAGTAGTAACCCCAGCAATCCCGTCCGATCACGTTGGGATCAATACCCGCTCCACTGATATTCTTCCCCATGTAATCGACAATCAAGAGATCGATATCGTCAAACGGCAAGCGTGCCATGAGCGAACGCGCTTCGTCGAGAACCTGTGGCTCTCGCAGCTCAAAATCTTTCGTGGGGATCACTTCCAAGCGACACAGCTCGTGGCGTTGATTCTCCACCAGCGCGATTCCGCCAATGAACGGGGCCTTGGCCAGCTTGACCTTACAGATCGTTTCGACCACGCGCGCAAAAGGCACTCGCTGGCAGGCTACATGGAATGCGGTCGCTCCGAGCTCTTTGCCCAGGCCTACGGCGATCATCTTGAGCAAGCCACTCTCTACGGGTCCGCGAAATTCAGTGTGCGGCTTCACGCGATTGACCACCAAGATCCCATCCGCGCCGAGAGCTTCCTTGGATAGGTGCACGGGGATGCCATCTTCGGTGTGCCCCAAGAGTTCGGCGTCCATCGCGGCACACACAGGGACCCCGAGGTTGGCTTCACTCACCCCATAACCAGCTAACAATTCGGTTTGACCTTGTGCCGTGGCTCCCCCATGACTGCCCATCGCCGGCACGATGAATGGCAACGCCCCTAGAGCTTGCAGCAGCTTCACCACCTCACGGATCACTTCGGCAACTCTCGAAATCCCTCGGCTCCCAACCGCTATCGCCATGCGTTGACCCGGTTGCACCGGGAGATCCCAGCCGGCGCGGAGTGACTGCGCGATATCCAGTTCAGGTGTGGCGGGAAAGGATTGAGTGAGGGCGAATAGCTTCGGAAACTGAGAATCAGGGATGCGCAGCATGGATCTAAAGACTCCGGGCGCGGACTTTAGGCGCTACACAGCCCGAGGCAAGCCCTTCCGCGATGCTAGGCTCAAGGCCAATGCGCCCCGCCGACGCTCCCGACTTCTATGAACGCCCCGCCCCCGAAGGCCGGAGCCGTGAAAGCGGTATCCGGCTCGACCCCCAGGGGCAATTTTGGCACGAGGGCGTGCGTGTCGAGAATCTGCGCATGCGGCGCGCCTTTGCAACCTGGATTGCACGTCACCCCGTAAACGGCCGCTGGGTCCTCAATAACGGCTACGACTGGGTCTACTTTGCCGTTGAAGACGCACCGCTCTTTGTCGAAAGGATTGATGAACCTGCGGGCACGCCACTCCTGGTTTTATCTGACGGCTCAACGCAAGTCTTGGCGCGGAGCGAAGTCTGGATTGGCCAGAATGATACTGTCTACGTGCGCCAATCCACGAGCCACTTCACGGCGAAATTCAGCCGTGAAGCACAGCTTCAATTGGAGCCATGGTTAGAAGAGTTAACAGCTGGAGAAATCGGCTTAGCCCTTAACGGAGAGCTGATAGCAATCCCGTGCCGGTTGCCTTAGGCATCGCTCGGTGCCAGCGTGCTGAGCTCAGGCTCACTTCTGACTTGGTTCCAATTCAGGAGCTCCGACTTGACGGCCTCCTCCAAAAGCTCAGCGGCCTGCTCAGTGCGCCCGCCCCTCACCCAACCGCGCGCCGCCGCCAGGGCGTCTTCTGCCGCTGAGCTTTGGCGAAATAAGCTCTCAAACAGCTGTGCCGCCGACTCAAAGATCCCAGCGGCCAGTGTCTCGCTGCCCACGCGGCGCACGTCTTCTTCTGACAAGGAGTCGACGCTTGACGCAGCCAACGCGCAGGCCTGTTTGTAATCATGCAGCTTGAGCCACACACGGATCAGCGAGCCCACCAACTCTGCCCGCTGATCCCCCTGCCTGCGCGCCGTGCTGAGCACCATTGCGGCGCCTTCGAGATCGCCATCCAGCTCCCGGATACTCGCATCCAGGAAAGCATCAAGAGCCTGCCCCACGGGCGCACGCGCGAGGACGGCTCGCGCCTCGGCGGGGCGTTCGGCCAGGACGGCAGACCAGCCGGCGACGTTCAAGGCACGCACCTTCCAACTATCGGATGGCGCATTCTCAAAAACAGCCATCGCAACAGCTAGCGCCTCCCCATAACTTCCGCGCTCCTGAAGGGCTTGGGCACGCGCTAAGATCTCGCGCAACGCCTCCTCAGGCAGCTCGGGACGCGCCACCGCGTGACGCGCATTCAGGTAACTCGAAACACCCGAGAAGCCGCACAGGATCGCGAACGGAACGTGATTAAACCGCAAGAATACCGCAGCCAAGAGGAGGCCCACGACCAAAGAAACCGTAGCGGCCACGCGGCGCCGCTCCGGGCCAAACAAGACGGCCATGGCTTGCCCGCCATCCAAGGGCAGAATCGGCAGCAGATTCACGGCGCTGTAGAAAAAATTGACCATCGTCAGCTGGGCCAAGAAAAGCTGAAGCCCCGGCTCGCTCTCGAGCATTTCCGCCGTCAACGTCTTCACACCAAGCGAGACAAGCCAGCCAGCGGAGGCGAAACCAAGCAGAAAGCCAGCTGCCGGCCCGGCCATTAGGATCCAGACTTGGCCCCAACGTGACACGGATGAACCCTGCCGCCAGGACGCGACTCCCCCAAAGAGCTGCAGAAACACCACAGGCTGCTGCCCGTAACGCCGCGCTAAGAACGCGTGCCCGAGCTCATGCGTTAAGATAGAGAGAAAAAACGCACCCAACCACAGCAGAGCACCGCGCACCGATTGCGAGCTCAAGTAGCCAAACAGCAGCGCCAATGCCCAAAAGCTGGGCTGCACTTGCACCGGAAAACCAAAAATCCTGAAGCGAAACACGCCCATCAAGCTCGCACTCAACTAGCACACTAGCGGTGAATGTACACGCCCGTTCCCTGCCCCATATCTGCCCCGACGTTCACGCCGTGCCAGCCCTCTGGGATCGGGGGATCGCTCCACATGAAGACCACCCGCGCATCGATGGGGGCCAAATTGATGCAGCCATGGCTGCGTGGGATCCCGAAAACATCGTGCCAGTAAGCGCCGTGGAGTGCGTAGCCCGAGGCAAAATACTGAATCCACGGCACATCTCGCAGTTCAAACCCGGCGGAGCCACGCCGCACCGTGACACCGTACTCCGGGTCCCGCCCCTTTTTGATGTTGGCTAGCCGCCTGCGATCTTCTTCGTCCAAGGGTTCGCCACTCTTCTCCGTTGCTAGCAGCCGCTCGCGCACACCGCTGTCGTCTACCTTACTCACGCTAGTGTTGGCGCGGGTTCCACCTGCAACGCTGGAATTCTCTTCCGAGTCCATAGCCGCAGCAATGTGCTTGCTCGTGAGCCGAAACGTGCCCTGGGGTGTGGAGAGGGTCTCTTTCGGATCGCCAAAACGATCGCGCCCCGTGGAGATCAAGGTGGCGTAAATTGCGCGCTTCCCTTCATAGAGAACCAGCGTTTGCTGAGCAAGCGAAACATCTATCCACTTCTCGCCCTTTTGCGCAAACTCAGGCCAATCCGGCGGCTCGGCCACGATGCCCAGATCGCCAGCCTTGAGCCATCCGAACTTATCCAGCAGCGACTGATAGTAGCGTTCGCCGGCTTGGATGCGTGCTTTGCCAGAAAGCGGGATCAAGGCTCGACGTGGAATGTCGGCACCCGGGCGAACCTCATCCCGCCCACGCACCAACTGATAGGACTTCGTCTCCCGCTTGATGCCCCAGGCGAACGGCATAGCAAGACCTTTCGGGATCTCAATTCCGTGAAAGGGCGATGCTGTGTCCGGTTTCACCTTGGTGGTGGGGATCAGGCGCATGTCGACAGTCACGGCAAACCCGCGCTTCACGCCGTCGCTCTCCGTATCAAAGGCGTCCACAAACGAGAGACCCGTCTTCCGGCTCACCCGATCAGCAAAATAGGCATATTGCGGCACTTCGAAGCCAGACACATTGGGGAGCTTGCGCCCGCCGTCCAACCAAAACGGGATCTTCGACGGCTGCTCACCGCCAAACAATTCGCTGCGTGTGAGCGCGGTGGAGGCTCGAAAGCCCGGCGAAGGAAGCAACCCGGGGCGAGCTATCCCGCGCGCGTCGAGCGGAACATCGTTGGCTCCCGACTCCACTTGCTGCACTTCCTTCTCATGCTCGGCATACCAAACCAAGTGCTCATCGAGCTTGAATTCACTCTTTCGCTGCTCAGCGGCGCTCGGCAACCGCAGGTATTGCGGCGAAGTAGCGCGCACAAAGCCATAGCTATACGGCAGCGGACGATCCAGATGCGGGCGGCGTTGTGTGGCACGCACCAACGGCAATTCGAGATCCGTGGTGGCCTCGCGCGTGCAGACGTAACCCATGGGATAGATGCGATACCACTTCCCCTTCTCGCAGCCCCGGCCACTCACGGCATCCGGATCCCGGCGCACAATTCCGCCCAAGCGAATGTAGCCAAGGCGTCGCGAGTTATCGTCGGCCAACTTGTAGACGGTGGCAGCGAGCACGGTGGAGGCCAGTTTCGGTGCACTTTCAGGTGGCGCGGTGTCCAGCTCGCCGTGGTCAATCTTAGTTTGCGAGAGTGCCCGTCCGTCTCCGCTGGCGGAGGTTGCCGGGACGGATTCGCGCGTTTTCTGAGGTTCAGAGCTAGAATTGGGCTTCGGTTTTCGAGTGCACGCGCAGGCAGTCGCCAAGGTGATGACGGTAAATAGGCCGATCGTGCGCATGCGAGAGGGAGCGTCATAGCCTCCTCGGCGTCTCGGTCAAGCAAGTCGCCGCTGGCCCCGGCAAGACCACTCCTGGGCTCAAGATCGCAGTTCTTTTGCGAGGCGCGAAGTACTAAGCTATCTCCGAGATGGCGATCCCCCAACTCAAGCGGAAGTTTGGCGTTGGTGCGGCCGGTATGCTTGGATTGGCAATCTGTGCGTGCAGTGGGGAACCGGGCGGCCAAGGCTCTGACGTTGGCCCCGTGCTGCCTGGCAGTGAACTGTCTGTGCGCACCGGACTCGCCGGGCGCCTCACGCGAGACCAGCACGCCCATATTGTGCAGGACGTGTTGGGTGTGCAGTTAACCGAGAAGGAACGATCCGCCGACGGGTTCGCTGTTCCTGAGGAAAAGAACAGCACGGGGCTCTTTCAGAACGCCGCCGATGGCCAACCTGCCGGTGACGACTACCCGTTGGCCTTTGGCAGACTGGCCGCGGCCGTCGCAGGCCGTGTGGACCTCGCAGGGCTAGGTTTGGATGCAGCACCTTGTGCTGGCGAGGTGGCGTGTCGCATTCACTGGATTGCAGACCTCGGTCAAAGATTGTTTCGAAGGCCGCTGTCGGAGCGCGAGCAAGCCGCCTTCGCATCCTTGCACGCTTCGGTCGTTGCCGAAGGCTTGGGAGATGAGCAAGCCAAGCGCAGTGTGCTCGAAGCGATGCTTCAGGCGCCGCCCTTCGTGTTCCGCCTGGAACGTGAAAATGCCGCTGCAATCGGAGAGAAGCGCTATCTGGACGGTTTTGAGCTAGCGTCGCGCTTGTCGTTCTTTTTGTGGGATTCTGCCCCGGACGCGCAGCTGCGGGCCCTCGCCGAAAGCAACACGTTGGACGGATCTCCCCGATCAATAATGGTTCTCCGCGAACAAGTGCTGCGGATGCTCGACGATCCGCGCGCGCACCGTATGACGCACGCCTTCATTCGAGACTTCGCCGAAACGGAACGCGCTTCTTTTGCTGGGATCACGCCGGAGCTTCGGGCAGCGCTCTCGGAATCAATGGTCGCTTCTTTCGAGTCCCATCTTTGGCAGGATCGGGGGCAAATTAAGACGCTTTTCACGTCGACCCAAATGGCGCTTGCGCCCAGTGTGGCTGCACTGATTGGTATCACTCCGCGCAGCGACGCCATCGAAAGCTATGCTGTCTCTGCGCTCCCGGAGCGTGTGGGATGGCTGACTCACCCGGGATTTATAGCCGGTTTCGGCGACGCGGACGTCGGCAAGATCGTGCATCGAGGCATCTCGCTGATGGTCAAGCTCATGTGCCGTCAGCCGATCCGGATCCCCGATGGCGCCATCGCGGTTGCAGGCTCTTTCAATCAAGCCTTCGCCAATCTCAATGAGCGCCAACGTTCGGAACAACGCCGCTTGATGGCCAAACCGGTGGCCGAAGGAGGCAGCAACAATCCCAGCTGCTGGGCCTGCCACTCGCAGTTTGAGCCCCTGGCTTACGGCTTCAACCGCTTCGATGCAGCAGGGCGTTACCTGGGTGAGGTCGATGCGACGGGCGCACCGCTCCCGACCGATGGCTGGATGACCGACGACTTGACCCTCGACGAAAGCGCCCGAGCCCCTTACGCCACTATGCACGAATTCATGGCGTTGATGGCGGATTCCGAGACGATTCAGGCCTGCATGGCTCAGCACTTCCTGTCATTTGCCACAGGGCGCGCGGCCACAGCCATCGAACACGACTTCTCCAAGAGTGTGCACGTGGAGCAAGAAAAAAACGGCGGCACACTGCACGCCATGGTGGAAGCGGTTGCGAGCAGCGAACTCTTCCGCTCCACCGCCGCAGCCCAGATTGCGCCCGAAACTGGCCCCCAGCCGCAAGCCCCCATGGGGGGGCCATGAAGCGCGCCCTCTCTCGCAGAACTCTGCTTCGCGGCGCTGGCAGCGTTGCAATTGGCTTGCCGTTCTTGGAAGAGATGGGCTTTCCGACTTCGAACGCCGCAACCACAGCTATCCCCAGCCGTTTGCTCACGCTGTCGTTTGGCCTGGGGATCCCGACCGAGCAGGCAGAGCTCGGATTTCGGGGACCGCTTCAGCCCTTTCAGCCCTTTGCCAACAAGATGGCGTTTTTCTCGCGTCTGGATATGAGTCAAGCCGACACGTACGGAAGCGGCACGACTCACTTCAAGACCGGCGATGTCTTATTTGTCGGGGAGCCGCAGAAGAATGAGTACACCGCTGCTGGGCCATCGCTAGAACAAATCATGCTGCGGGAGCTGCACCCTGCAGGCTCACCAACGCGCATTTCGTCGACATCGGCAGGGCTTTGGTTCACCTACGGTGCCCCGTCCCGCTACGTCTGCCATTGGAACTACGATGGCACTCCGGGCCCCGCCCCGGAACGCCGTCCATCTCGGCTTTTCACGAAGATCTTCGGTGATCCCCTGCCTGCTCACACGGGCACGAGCAGTGAGCTTGAGCTGGCGCAGCGACGGCGCATCAAGCGCAGCATTCTGGATAGCGTCCTTGAAGAATACAAATTCGCAATCAGCGATCGCTCTTACTTAGGCACTGAATCTAAGGCCAAGCTGGAGATCCATTTGGAAGGTATTCGGAACGTCGAGCAACGCCTGCTCCCCGCCGAGATGGCGTTAACACCCGCCGCAGGCGCGTGTATGCCCACCGCAACACAGGAGGATCCAGCCGGTCTGCCTTACGACCAAGAAACCCCCCTCACCCCCCAGCCTGCTGGCGTGTTCAAGCCCCATTCCGCGCCCATGGACCACGCGGCCTATATGGAAACCTTTCGGCTCCAGGCTGAGCTCTTCGCATTAGCGCTGCGTTGCGACATATTTCGGTTTGGGAGCCTTTTGTGCACCGACAAGGGCGGAAACCTGCAGTTCACAGGGCAATACACCGGAGCCTCCGTGGGCACGATCGACTTTGATCGGGAAACCGCCAGCGACTCGATTCACAACGAATTGTTTCACCGTCAACGGTTGGCGCAGATCGGGCAGTATCAACACTATTGCATGAGCGGTTTGGCTAGCGCGCTCACGGCTCTCGATGATCCACTGTTCATCGAGAGCAACGGCAAGACGCTTCTCGACAACACCTTGGTGGTGATCGGCACAGAATATGGCCTCGATCACGGACTCTCCGGAGTCTTTCATGCCGTGGCAGGCGGCCACGGACACTTCAAGAGCGGTTTCTTCCAGGACCAAGCTAACGTGATCGATCTCTACGACACGCTGCTCAAGCCTTACGGAATTCGCTCAGGCATCGGGACCCGTCACGCTGCCTTCAAGTACACGCCGACAGAGCTTTCGGCGATTTTGGCTTAGGCTGCTGTTGTCGCTTTCCGAATGAGGGCGGCGCTCTGGACACTTGTGTGCACAGCGGTGGGCCCGTGCGCTGGCTTGAAGCTTCCACCACCGAACAGGCTGCAACCTCGCTCCTCGCCAAGCTTGGCCTCGCAATGGGCTTCTCAGCTCCGCATGGAATCGCCGTGACTGCGCCTCGGCCGTTGGGACGCACCGGTTCATGATTATCGGGCAGTTTTCAACATTGCCTTGCGGCCGAGAACAAGGCAAGAATGCCCCTTGCCCATGACTGAGCTGGCGCCCCGAGATCGCAACGAATCCATCTGGGAGTGTGCTGCCTTCACGGGGAGCGGCGTATTTGGATTCTCATCGGGTTGTTGGGTGTCGCGTTAGTAGGCCAACTATGAAACGTCCTTTACGCTTTGTTCCGCTCGCTTCGGAAGATCGAATGGCGGGCCCGAGCGACACCGCGGCAGCCCGGGCTGGGCGCTGGCCGCGGCCACGCTGTCCGCCAGTTCGGCCACTCCTGACCTAGCCCATTTGCCCGATATCGCGTATCGCGCGAGACCTAGTAGTGCGTGCTAGCCTCGTGTTTCGTGGATACCCTGGATGAGGCGCTCAAAGTGATTGCAAGTCTCAATGCTTGCGGCGTGGACTACGTCGTGGTCGGGGGCGTCGCCATGAATTTTCATGGGATTGTTCGCGCCACTGAAGACTTAGATGTTTTCGTCAAGCCCGATGCCCAAAACATCGAACGGCTGCGCACTGCGCTGCGCGCCGTATGGGACGACCCAGAAATCGACAACATCACAGCAGAGGATCTGTGCGGCGATTATCCGGCGGTTCGCTATGGGCCCCCGCTCGGCACGCTGTACCTCGACATCCTGACGCGTCTGGGAGAGATGACGCATTTTTCTGACCTGACCTCCGAGGTCAAAGAAGTTGAAGGTGTATTGGTGCGCGTAGCGACGCCCACCGCCCTACACCGCATGAAGAAAAGCACCGTGCGACCCGTGGATCACGGCGACGCTGCTGCCCTTCGCATGGCGTTCGAGATTGAGGAGGATTGAAGCACATGCCAGTTTACAAATACCGTTCGGTTGAGGATATGCCTCCACCTCCGCAGCGCTCGACAGACCTAGTGGCTCGCATCCGTGCCGTCTGGAATCGCGCGGCTCTGCTGGCTCCTCGACTCCTGCCAAGAGGGTTCCAGCGCTTCAGAAACATGGACGAGGCCAATCTGGCTCGACAAGAAGCTACGCTTTTGCGGATGAGAGCAACGCGAAAACAAAGCAGCGCAATCCTCGACCGTGAGCCATCTGGTGCGCTCGCAGACGACGACACCTGAAGTGAATTCGTCCGCCACGACGTCCGAGCCAAGCTTTCTGCCCATGACGTCGTGGACCTTGCGCTTGGTGGTTGGGCGCATCTTCGCCAGTATACGTCAGCAGCCGCTACAGATTCTTCTCGCCGTCGTTGTCGTGCCGTTCATTTGGAGTCGCCCGGCCGATTTCGTCTATGAGCGAGTTTTTGGCGAACCAACCGGAGCCTCTTCCAAGCTGTTGGGCGCTCTGCTGCTCGTGGCAGACGTCGTTTGGTCGTCAGTGCTGTCCGCCGGTCAGCTTCGATTGAATCATAAAATAAGCGGGATGGTAGAATGGATAAGCGCGAGCTGGCGCCTACTTCACTGGTGCGATCGCCCACGTCGTCGTGGGAGATTGGGCTGGACTCAGGTCGCCGGCGGTCCCCTTCGCGCTCAGGTGCGCCGCGCTAACCTTGCGTGTTTTGAGGATGGAGCGTGCTTCAGCGCCCTTGCATTCGAGCAAGCGATCTAGCTCAGCGTCACTCCAGATGATGTAGGGGATAAGAATGAGCCTCGACGCGTTAACCGCACTTTGCGTAGCGGAACTTGTTAGGACTATTGGTTGCTGGTTCTCGACTGGGATGGTTGTGTGCATGCGCTGGTCCTCCGGGACGGGGGTGGCAGCGAGCTGCTCCCGAATGAGGCTGATTTCGAGTCTGACGACGTTCGTTGGATCCACATGGGCCGTTACCGTCAAACTTCGACGGTCCGAGGCGCCATTTAGGGGCGGGGCTGATTGCTGGGCCGGAGCAATCGAGATCGTCGTTGGTGCATCGTTAGTAGCCAGCAGGCGATTAACGCTCGCAATTGTGAGGCGCGGATCCTTCAAGGCTTCCGAGAAGTTCACCGCCTGGGTGCCGTTCAGTGCCGCCTCCAGATCGCCCGTTACCGTGGCGACTTCGACGAAAATACGCGGCGATGCCATCCGCCTATTGGATGCAGGCCCTGACCCCAACGCGCAGCGTCCCCCAATCCCAGGTTTGCTCGGAGGAGGTTGCGGAGTTGTTGGCCCTGCTGACGGCGATGCAGACGCGCAGCCCGCGCTTTCGACTATCAGGAAGAGTAGTGTCAACTGGAGGAGGCTTGCGAGTCGCATAGGGTCTGATGGTCAAGTTTGGAAAGTGGCGCCTTTCTCTAGCGTTGAGCAATGATCGGGCCAGCGATTTCTTGCTCCAATTTGCTGGCTTGATTGGCATCGCTATGAACGAAGTGGCAATCAACCGTGCAGATTGGGACAAGCTGGCAATGGCTCAAGGGTGAGAAAGCCCAGAGGTGGTTTCAAGCTAGCCCTGGCTCCCCGCGGTCCCTCGTGTTAGTCAATACGCCATGCGATCCACTTGGGACAGGGCTCCAGCTTTCTGGCAAGGTGCAGACAGGGACCCACTCGAGCAGCAGACGATGCTGTCACCCTTTAAGGAGCTTGAATGGGTTGAGCTTTCGCCCGCTGAACGCCTCGCTCGGGCTTGGGCCTTGCGCAAGCGGTTGACTAACGCTGTGGATGCTCATGATCGCAAGCTTTTTCCGGCACCTTGACGAGCACGGCGTTCGCTGGTTGCTGGTGAGCGGCCAGGCGACTATTCTCTACGGTGCTGCGACCTTTTCTGAAGACATTGATCTTTGGGTTGAGCCTAGCGAAGCGAACTTACAGCGCCTGCTTTCTGCGCTCGGTGCGAGTCAGGCGAAGTACTACAAGCTTACGCCACCGCTAACTCCTGAATTAGCGAGTCGGCATCACGGGTTTCATTTTACGATTTCGGATCCCAACGAGTCCTTGCCCCTGTTTCTGGACGTGATGTGCTGCCCGCCACGCGTCAGTTCTTTTACTGACGCTGAGCATCGAGCGCGTGTTTTCGAGACGGATTGGGGACCGCTACCGACGGTTGGGATTGTGGATTTGGTTGAGCTCAAGAAAACGCAGCGACCTCGCGACTACCCGATCATCGGCCGTCTCGTTTTGGCCTACATGAGCGAGGTTGGTGCGCACTCAACTGAGAAGGATCTCGCTTGGGTAGCAGACAACATCTTCAGCTTGTCCGAGTTTAAGCAGCTTTTGAACGAATTTCCGCAGGTTGGCTCCGTCCTCGGGGTTAGGGACCCACTCATCGCTGGTGCAGTCGTCGCTTGGGGTGCGAACGGAGCTTTAAGCCCTGAGTTGGAGGATCAACTGGAAGACTGGTTTGACGCACGCAGCGCGCCCCTTCGCAAGGCGGATCGGCATTTCTGGCGGGCTGTGATTGATGAGCTGCGCGAGCTACGCGCCGGAGGCCAGCTGATGGTTCAAGGGACTCCCGTGTGATACCAGGCTATCGGCGATGCTGGGGAAACTTCAATACGCGCGGCGATTGTTCCGACACCTGAAGACCGCGATCGATACGAACCGTCGACAGAATGGGCGCTTCATCCTCACAGCGTCACAGTAGTTTGCGCTCATGAAGGCCGTCTCGGATTCGCTAGCAAGGCGGGTCGGGACGGTGGAGCTCTCCACGGCACTCGCCGGCGATCGCGCGAGAGGTGTCATAAATATCAGTGATCATTGATATATTTATCGTTCTTGCAAATTCTTCGATTGAATCATAGGATAAGCAGGATGGTAGAATGGATTGAGCGCGAATGCGCCGAGCAGCTCCGAGGCCTGGCGATACAGCGGCCGGCAGTTGTGGTGACGGGCGCTCGCCAAACTGGGAAAACTGCTCTTGTTCGACATCTGTTCCCGGATCACACGTACGTGAGCCTCGATCTACCAACGGAAGCTGAACAGGCAGAGCGGGATCCACGAAGCTTTTTGGAACGCCATCAGGCCCCTGTGATCATTGACGAGGTTCAATACGCGCCTGGGTTGTTCCGACACCTGAAGACCGCCATCGATACGCACCGTGAACAGAACGGGCGCTTCATCCTCACAGGTTCACAGAAGTTTGCGCTCATGAAGGCCGTCTCGGATTCGCTTGCTGGGCGAGTCGGGACGGTGGAGCTCGAAGGGCTCTCCTGGTCTGAGATCCGTTCTGCCAGTTCCGGCGTTACACCTGAAGCAGCCGCCCTCCGCGGGGCTCTCCCGGAGTTGTGGCAGAAACCTGATCTCGACTCCTACGGATACTACCGCGACTACCTCGCCACCTATTTGGAACGTGACCTCAGAAATCAACTCGAGGTTGGCAGCCTGCGTGACTTTGAGCGTTTCATTCGAGCCTGCGCGTTGAGATCGGGTGCGCTCCTCAACAAGGCGGACCTAGCGCGAGATGTGGGAATTGCCCAGTCCACTGCCGGTGCCTGGCTTTCAGTTCTCCAGGCTTCCAACCAGCTGATGTTGCTGGAGCCCTGGTTCTCGAATCGCACTAAATCACTCGTCAAGACGCCCAAGCTTTACCTCTCCGACCCGGGAATGCTGGCTTTCTTACTTGGAATTCGCAATCGCGACGATTTGCGGCAGTCGCCTCACGCCGGACCTTTCTGGGAAACCTGGGTTTGCGCGGAACTCCGAAAAAAGCTGCGATTGTCGGAGCGAGGAGATCTGTACTTCTGGCGCGACCGCAACCGCGAGGTAGACTTTTTGATCCATCGGGCGGGACGATTTGAGTTCCTAGACGCGAAATGGTCGGAGCAGCCCGACGCCGGTGACGCGGCGAACCTAGAACGAACGGCCCAAGAACTGCCGCGCGGATCGGTCGTGAGGAGTGCGCTCATCTGCCGGACTCTCCACGCGTATCCGGTGGGTCCGCGGAGCCAGGCAGTCCCGCTCGGCGAAGCGTGATCCTGGGGTCGGAGTTAATAACCGTGGCCCGCTGAGATTGGGCGAGCCTGAGGCGACGTGACGGCGCTCGGATGCACTCCGTAACTTACACGTCGTTGGCGAGCTCGGGCTCGGGTTCTTCCGGTACGCACGGAAGCAGCCGTTCCAAATCTTGGCCGATACCCGGGGGCGCCGAACCGGAAACGCTCTCAACTGCCGAAGTGGGAATGACCTCGACCATTTTGCCCTTGAACCAAGAATCGCAGTTCAGCCTCAGAGCCTTACTCCCCCTTGAACCGTTTGGAACAAACACCGTTTTATCCTCGTGATGATCGAGTGGCCGCGAACTCGTACAAGCTACAACCAGCAGCAGATCTCCGCTCGCGGAGGGCTTTGGCAAATACTTGCGAAGGTACTCCGGTACCGCCTCACCCTGTCGCCACACCCTCAGAATAACGCCGTGCCGGACCTTTCCGTCCTTCGCCGGATAGTGCACCTTGGCGTAGAGTTTAAGGTCAGCCAGTGGAACTGGGCGCGAAGTAGCCATCTCCCTCGGCCGCTTTAGCAAAGGTCTTCGCCACCCAGATTTCGCGTGCTTCGTCGCGAGTTATATCGAAGTCGGCTTGCATAATCTTGATGCCCGCCGCGAGTCCGTCGAACGCGATGTCAACAAGCCCCGAAATGAATGCGGAGGATTTTCTATCACCCAGAAGCATGCTGATGGTCATGCGCGCAAGCGTTCCCCGCAAGAAACGCAACGCAAGCGACCTCATTTCGAGCGGGAAGGCAACGTCTTGGACCATGTCGATCAGCCTTATTGGCGTACTGGCTTTAACTTGGTGTCCGCGCGTCTCCGCAATCAGCTGAAGCAGTTCTGCAGACTTGCCGTCAAGTTCATGTAGCCGTTTGGCTACGTCCGCACCGAACGCCTTTTGACGCAACTCTAGCGTTGCTAGGCTTGGCCCGGAGGGTGTATTCCTCACTCGACTTCGACCCCGCCGCTCGACCCGTGCAACATACTCAGCGAAGATACAGTTCTCGAGTGCTTCATCGAGTGCCTCGGTAAGGTCTCCAAGGTCCTTCGCGGACAGGACTATTTGACCCAGGTGCGCGCGGAGCTCGCTTAGTGTCTTCCTTGCGTGAGGGGTTTTTGGATTGGCGGTGGCTTCAATCGGACCACTCTCAAGGACCATCGTGCTCAAGAAGAAACCCTCGAAGCCCGCGCAACGGTCGTTGTGTTGTTGATTGAGTTTCATGAGGCCACCCACGGACAAGCATGGCCAGAAGTTGACAGAGCGACAACATCAAACTCGCAGGCTGGCCTCAGGGGCCGCGCCAAAAGACCATTAATCCCTGTATTGCCGCGTAGTACGGTCCTTGTTCACCGTTTACTTCCTGTACACGCCGACAGAGCTTTCGGCGATTCTTGCGTAGGGTCCCGTAGCTGTTGAACGAAATCGTGAGGTGGTGCCCCGAGCCACGCACGCCACTCCTGGACGCTGATATCCCCGGGTTCCTTGCCTTCCGACCTATTCAGACCATACTAGTCCATATGGGTCACATCGATAAAATCATGCCGCTCTCAAAAGTGAAGGCGACGCTTTCGGAGGTGGTCCGCACGGTTAGCAAAACAGGCGCTCCAGTTGTGATCACTGTAGATGGACAACCCGTTGTGAAATTGGTGCCGGCTACACCACCGTTGCGGCAACTGTCTAGCGCGGAAGTCGCTGCGTATCGAGCGTTAACCCACGCGCTTGTTCGGGTACCACGGCAGGTAGGTTCGTTCGATGCAGTAACGCTGATTGGTGAAGGCCGGCGTTGAAACACGCTATCTTGGATGCCTCGGTGTACATCTCGTCTATCTCTCCATTGGAGGTACACCATGAGCAAGCGTTGCATCTCATGCGCTCGGTCCCGGAGGATCAGCCCTTTGTGGTCCCCTCTTTGTTTCGGCTCGAAGTAGTCTCGGCGCTAGCGCGGCGTGGTGAATTGGAGGAGCTCTTGAACACTGTGAAGGTGTTGGTGCATGGGCCCCGATTTCACGCTGTCCCGCTCAGTGAAGCCCTGCTCGAAAACGCACAGGAAATTGCCGAAGTGGCTGGTTTGCGTGCGTACGATGCCGTTTACGTGGCGTTGGCGCGTGAGACGAAGGCCCGGCTCTTGACCTTTGATCGAGAGGTTCGAACACGAGTTTCCAGGCATTTCCCTAAGGTTTCGTTGGGGGAATTAAACGCCGGCAACACGTAATCCTTGCACGGACAGCGATCATTCTGCGGTGACACTCCTCGTTGATGCTTGCTCTCCACCTAAAGTTGCCGTAGCCATCAGGCATGATGTGTCTCGTCGTCAATGGTGAACCCTGCGAAGTTCCCGACGGTCTTTCGGTGCGTGGGCTGGTGGAGCATTTGGGGCTGACCGAGGGCCCCGTAGCTGTCGAACGCAATCGTGAGGTGGTGCCTCGTGCCTCGCACGCAGACACGCCACTCGCGGACGGGGATATCTTGGAAATCGTGCACTTTGTAGGCGGTGGTTAGCTCACCGCGGGGGCTGTTCCTTGGAAACTCGAAACGGCTTCGGGCTAACGCGCCGTGGGCAGGCGTTCGGCGGGTGGAAGCCCTTGCGCGAGCCTCACGTAGCGCGGCGAAAATACCTTATTCTGAGCGATTTCCTCAGCGGTGAGATCCCGCACCACTTTAGCAGGGCGCCCCAGCACGAGCGTGCGCGGCGGGACGATGAGCCTGCCCACCACCAGCGATCCAGCACCCACTACGGCTTCTTCACCCACCACGACTTCGTCCATCACGATGGAACCCATGCCGATGATCGCCCAATCGCGGACCTCAGCGCCGTGAATCATCACGCCGTGCCCCACCGTAACATCCGCTCCGATGATCGTGTGCGAGATCCCCGTCGTCATGTGGCAAAGCGCGAGATCTTGAATACTCGTTCGCGGACCGATCCTTATCGATCCCACATCACCGCGTAGCACCGCCCCATACCAAATGCTTGACTCCTCGCCGATCTGCACATCCCCGATAATGGTCGCGTTTTCAGCGACGAATACGTCTCTCCCCAGAACGGGCTGAAAGCCTCCAAATTCCTTGATGCATGCCATATTACATCACCGGCAGCGCGCGAGGGGCGGCTTGGACTTTTTGATCGTGCCACGCCACGTGGCGTGCTGGCTCAATGAGTTCAGCTGCTAAAGAATTCTTAAACGCCCGCAAGATGCGAACGTCACAGATCTCGCCAACAGGGCTCGTTTTGGCCCAGAAATGCACAATTTCGTTGCGCAGCGTGCGCCCGGTGTAGCCGCCGCGTTGATTCAATCCTTCTACCAGCACTTGCTGCGTGCTGCCGATCAAGCTGAGCAGGTTGGCCACGCGGGCTTGCTCCAC
The DNA here is from genome assembly GCA_964609655.1 of uncultured Polyangiaceae bacterium. Taxonomy (GTDB): domain Bacteria; phylum Myxococcota_A; class Polyangia; order Polyangiales; family Polyangiaceae; genus JBBRRP01. Next base: position 23,264 of record CAZSUA010000019.1, read on the forward strand.
CACCTCAAACAGTGCTGCCAAGCGTCGTGATTTTTCGACTTCGGGCACATCATCTGCCAGCTTCAGGGACGGTGTGTGAGGGCGCGGTGAATATTTAAACCCAAACAACCCCACGAATCCCACCGCTTTGACCAGCTCCAACGTGGCCGCAAAGTCTTCCTCGGTTTCACTCGGGAAGCCGACGATCACGTCAGTGGAGAGCGTTAGCCCAGGCACAGCATCGCGCAATGCGGACACTCGCTCCACGTACTCCTCTGCAGAATAACGCCGGATCATCTTCTTCAGCAACCGATCGCTCCCTGACTGCACCGGCATGTGGACATGCTTCGCGAGCACGGTGAGCTCGGTATGAGCGGCGATCAAGCTACTGGTGAGATGCCGCGGATGCGGGCTCGTGTAGCGCAGGCGCTTGAGGCCCGGCACGCGTGCGGCAATAGCGTGCAAAAGTGCGGGGAATTCAGTCTCCGCTTCATTCACTCGCAGGTGCGGAGCGTGTCGAAATTGGAGTGTGGGCGGTGGCGCTTTCGGCAGCTGAGCGCTCGGATCTTGATAGCTATTCACGGTTTGGCCAAGCAGGGTGACTTCCCTCACCCCGGCGGCGACCAAGCGTTCGATTTCAGCCAAGATCTCTTGCGATGGGCGATACCGTTCAGGCCCGCGTGTGTACGGCACCACGCAATACGAGCAACGCTCGTCGCACCCCTTCATCACGGTCACAAACGCCGTTGGGGTGACTTTCCCGGGTTCAGGACGAGCTTGCAAAAATTCTGGCGCATCAAGATCGAATTGAGTTCGCACCTGCGGCGGGGAACCGGCCTCCGCGCGTGCGAGCAACTGCGGCAATTCACCGATGTTGTCGGGACCGATCACAATGTCGATCTGGGGTAGCGTCTTGATCAGGCGCTCCCCTTCTTGCTGCGCCACGCAGCCAGCCACGCCAATCAAGAGTCCGGGCCGTTCCCGCTTGAGGATGCCCAAGCGCCCCACTTCACTCCGCAGCTTCTGCTCCGCTTTCTCGCGAACGCTACAGGTATTGAGGAGCACCACATCCGCCGCGTCTAAGCTCTCCGTCCGCGAGTATCCGGCTGCGATTAGCACCTCGGAGAGCCGATCGGAATCGTGGCTGTTCATTTGGCAGCCGAACGTGATCACGCTGAAAGCGGGCATGGCCGGGCCCTATAGCACGCGATTCTGGACGGCCACCAAAAGACAGCCCGAAGGCCTGGTGACGGGGCGATTGACCTACCTGGGCGCGCTCTCTATCGTCCTGGTCGCGTCAATTTGACGCAGTTTGTGAAGGATCAAGATGGAGCCAGAATACGCGAACCTCGTCGAGCTTTTTGAGCAGGCCTGTGAGAAATTTGATGCCCACGAACTATTTGGCACCAAGAAGAATGGGCGCTGGGAGTGGCTCACCTTTGGCCAGTTCAAGGCCGAGGTAGACAAGTGTCGTGGTGGGTTGGCGGCGCTTGGAGTGGGCGCTGGGGATTCGGTCGCGATCATCGCCAATAATCGAGTCGAATGGGCCGTCTTCGCATATGCCACCTATTCACTCGGCGCGATTTACGTACCGATGTACGAAGTACAGCCGAAAGATGAATGGGAATTCATTCTCAAGGACTCGACCGCCAAAGTGGTTGTGGCCGCAACGAACGAGATCACATCGGCATTGGAGGCCATGCAGGCGCGCTGCCCAAGCCTGTCGCATGTCATCAACTTGTCCGGAGACGCCAACGCTCCCAATTCTTATGCTGCGCTTCTCGCTCAAGGAGCGGAAGCTCCTAGGCCAGCCATTTACCCGGATTCTCTGGCGACAGCAGGCTTGATCTACACGTCGGGGACCACAGGGATGCCGAAAGGCGTGATCTTAACGCACCAAAATATTTGTTTTGATGTTCACGCGGCTTTCTCTCGTTTTGATTTTGGACCACTCGATCGTTCGCTGGCATTTTTGCCCTGGGCGCACTCCTTTGGCCAAGTTGCTGAATTGCATGGGTTAATCAGTCGCGGCACAGCGCTCGCCATCAATGACGAGATCCCCAATCTGGTTGCCAATTTGCCGGAAGTTCGCCCCACTGTGCTGGTAGCGGTGCCCAGGATTTTCAATCGCATTTATGATGGCATCCAAAAGCAAATGGCCGCCAAGCCCAAGCTGATTCAGGCGCTGTTTCGTAAGGGCATCGAGGTCGCTGGTCGAATTCGGCACGGCGAATCGGTCGGCCTGCTCGATAAGCTATCCCATGCGCTCGCAGACAAGCTGATCTTCTCAAAAGTGCGGGCAAAGTTCGGCGGGCGCTTGCGGTTCGCGGTGAGTGGGAGTTCCGCCCTGAACCCTGATGTTGCCAAATTCATCGATGCCCTCGGAATCGAGGTTTACGAGGGATACGGCTTGAGCGAAACGAGCCCGGTGGCCACCAGCAATTACCCAGGGCACAGGAAGATCGGCAGCGTGGGTCTGCCGCTCCCCGGAGTCGAAATCAAAATCGACAAATCGGTGCACGACGACAATCGACAGGGCGAGATTCTGATCAAAGGCAACAACGTGATGCAAGGTTATCACAATCGCCCGGAAGAAACGGCGCTGGCGCTGCCCGGCGATGGTTACCTGCACACGGGTGATCTCGGCTACCTGGATAGCGACGGTTATCTTTTCATCACGGGCCGCATCAAGGAGCAGTACAAGCTCGAAAATGGCAAGTATGTAGCTCCCGCACCGCTTGAAGAAGAGCTCAAGCTCTCGCCGTATATCGTCAATGCCATGCTGCATGGCGCGAACAGGCCGTTCAACGTGGCGCTGATCGTGGTGGATAAGCCTGCGCTCAGCGCTTGGGCAAAGGAAGCCGGCATCGAGCTCAGCGTTTTAGCCAAAAATACCGAGGTTCACGCGCTCTTGATGCGTGAAATTGAAACCTATGGCGCTAAATTCAAGAGCTACGAAAAGCCCAAGAAGCTCCACGTGGTCGAGGAAGATTTTTCGACCGAAAACGAACTTCTGACGCCGTCGCTCAAGATCAAACGTCGTAACGTGTTCACTAAGTACGGAAAAGAGCTGGAGGCGCTGTACCCCTGAGGCCAGGCCTGCCTCCCCTGAGGCCTCCGATACACGCTGGAAACAATCCCGCAAACCCAGCGAAAACCTGGTCTAAAACGTGTCGTCCGGGATGCTTGTTTGGCTTGCCAGGGACTCTCAGGGCGTCTATCTGAAAAGCCATGGATCTGAAGCGGTACGAAGTAGATCCGCACAGCTACGACGAAATGTTCGACGTTGCTGGCGAAGTTCGGCCGGCCTACCGTGAGCTGGCTCGCCGGCTCGGGGAGATGTCCAGCGAGGACTTCAGCCGTCGCCAGAAGACTGCCGACATACTTCTACGAAATCAGGGTGTCACCTTCACGGTGTATTCAGACGATGCCGGGATCGAGAAAGTGTTCCCCTTCGATCCGATCCCGCGCCTGATGCCGGCCGAGGAATGGAGTCTGATCGAACGCGGCCTGATCCAGCGCATCGAAGCCTTGAATCTTTTCATCGCAGATATCTATGGGGATCAGCACATTCTCAAAGATAAGGTGGTCGATCCTGAGCTGATCTTGGGCGCTTCGTTCTTCCGCCGGGAGATGATTGGGTTTCGTCCGCCGCGCGGGATCTACACGCACATCACCGGCACGGATCTGATCCGAGACACGGATGGGAAATTCGTGGTGCTTGAGGATAACGCACGAAATCCAAGCGGCGTGAGCTACGTGTTGGAATGCCGTGCGGTACTGAAGCGCGTCTTCCCCTTGTTGTTCGAGACGTACGGCGTCCGGCCTGTGGAGGACTATGCCAATTGGCTGCGCGAGATGCTGCAATATGTGGCGCCGCGAGGCAGCTCAGATCCTAATCTCGTGGTTTTGACACCGGGCATTTACAATTCCGCCTATTTTGAGCACAGCTTCTTGGCGCGGCAGATGGGCGTGCCGCTCGTTGAGGGGCGAGATCTAGTGGTGAAAGATGGCATGGTGTGCATGCGCACGATCACGGGCCTGAAGCGTGTGGACGTGATCTATCGGCGGCTCGACGATGATTTTCTGGATCCGCTGATTGGGCGCCCTGATTCAGTATTGGGCTGTGCTGGCTTATTTGCGGCCTATCGCAGCGGTGCGGTCACGCTCGTGAATGCGCCGGGAACTGGCGCTGTCGATGATAAAGCGGTGTATCCGTTCGTGCCGGACATGATTCGATATTATCTGAAGTCCGAACCGATCATTGGCAATGTCCCGACGTATCTGGCGACGCGCCCTGCAGATCAGAAATACATGCTCGAGCACATCCACGAGCTCGTGATCAAGCAGACGGACGCTTCGGGGGGCTATGGGATGCTGATTGGCACCCAATCGACAGCCGAAGAGCGCGCTGAGTTCCGACGGCGCATCGTGGCCAAGCCGCGTTCCTACATTGGCCAGCCCACGATCAGCTTGGGTAAACATCCCACGGTGATCGATGGCCGGTTGGAAGGGCGCTGTGTCGATTTGCGGCCCTACGTGCTGTACGGAGAGCGGATCTCGGTGATCCCAGGTGGGCTCACCCGCGTGGCGTTGAGGCGTGGCTCGCTGGTCGTGAATTCGAGTCAGGGCGGTGGTTATAAAGACACTTGGGTGCTGGCTGAGAAAGGAGGCGCCGCCTAATGCTGAGCCGGGTCGCAGATGCGCTGTATTGGATGAGCCGCTACGTGGAGCGCGCGGAACATGCCGCACGGGTGCTGGAGGTCACGCGGAGAATGCTGATCGATGTGGAGCCCCTCGCGCCACAGATGGCTCGCCGCATCCAAGATGAAGCGATGAAGAGCTTGGGGCTTTCCGGTGTCAATCTTGAGCGCGCCATTTTTGACGAGTCTGAGCCAGGCTCCATCGCTTCGAGTGTGTTTCGAGCGCGCGAGAATGCGCGACAAGCTCAAGAAGTGATCAGCTCCGAAATGTGGAGTTACCTGAACGAGACGCATTGGATGCTTTCCGAGGCGCGCCGTGCCGGGCCGGGCTCGCGTGAGCTCCCTGATCTCTTGGGTGAGGTTGTCCGAGCAGGCTTTCTATGGGCCGGCGTTACCGACGCGACGATGGGGCGCGGGCCAGGCTGGCTTTTTATTCGTTTGGGCCAGTTTGTTGAACGGGCCGACCGCACGAGTCGCATCTTTGCGGCTCAATGGGCAGCCATTGAAGAGCTCAGCACCGAGGCCATCCACACCACTGGCGATCATTTCGCATGGCTCAGCCTGCTTCGGAGTTGCGGTGCACTGGAGGAGTATCGAAAGCGTTACCCAACGCGGATGTCGGCACGGCAAGTGGCCGAATTCCTACTCTTGGACGATACCTTCCCGCGTACGGTGCGCTACTCGGTGTCAGTTGCTGCCGAGTTCGCAAAACGGCTCAGCCAATTTTCAAGCCCAGACCGAGCCCGCGCCGAACGGGCTTTCGGACGGCTTGCTTCCCGAATTGAGTACACGAGCCTTGATGAGGTGATGCAGCAAGGGCCCGCGGCCTTTGTGAACGACGTGGCCGAGGAGATCCTGGTGGCCACAGCTGAACTCCAGAGCGCGTATTTTTTGCACTGAACGAGGAACCATGCTGCTTTATATCAAGCATTTGACGGAGCTTTCGTATTCCGAACCCATCACGGAAACGGTGATGGAAGTCCGCATGACGCCGCGCAACGACGCGCACCAAGTTCGCCGCGCTTTTCGCTTAGAAGTGGGCCCGAGTGCCACCCCTTTCGAGCACACGGATTGGCTGGGCAATCGAGTGCAGCAGTTTTCGATCCTGCCCTCGCACGATAAGGTCGTGATCTTGGCGCGCAGTGTGGTGGATACCCAGCCGCGCAACGCCGCCACCGCCGAAGGCAGCCGACTTTCAGCGCCGGCTTTGGACCACCGAATCGGGGACTACCTCAGATTCACGGGTCCGATTATGGATGTGGAGGATCTGGACCGGCTGTTTGAAAAGCTGGGCCTAGACGCTAATCCGGAGCCGGCTACGGTGCTTCAACGGCTGTCGTCGAATCTTCGTGACCACATCGAGTATCGAAAGGGTGTGACCACGAGCGCTACGGCGATTGATAAGGTGTTAGCGCAGGGCGCGGGCGTGTGTCAGGATTTGGCGCACGTGGCGATCGGCATTTTGCGCAAGCTGGGTGTGCCAGCGCGCTATGTTTCAGGGTATTTTTACCGCGCGGATGGCAATAGCGAAATGGAAAGCCACGCTTGGTGCGAGGCGTATTTTCATGGGCTGGGCTGGCTGCCCATCGACCCTACTCACAAGACACTTGCGGGCGAAGGGCATGTGGCGATCGCGAGCGGGCGAGATTTTTCGGACGTCCCTCCCAATCGAGGCGTGTATCGCGGCAATGGAGAAGAAAGCCTGCGTGTGCGTGTCACGGTGCGCGAGGTCGAAGAAGTCCCAGAAGGGTTGCTGGCCGTCGGCTCACTGGAGGTCGAAGTTCAGCCGATTGGCGGAACGATCCTCCTCACCCACCGCGAAGCGCTCGAATATCAGCAAGAGCAACAGCAGCAACAACAACAGCAACAACAAGAGCGGCAGCAACAGCAATAAGCACCCCGAGAGCCCCCTGCCCCATGGCCATTCGAGTTCGACTCAGTCACAAAACCGACTACCGCTACGCCGACCCGATCAACCTCGGGCCGCAGACGGTTCGGCTTCGGCCAGCGCCGCACAATCGAACGCCCGTGCACACCTACGGCTTCCAAATTGAGCCGACCGAACATTTCATCAATTGGCAACAAGATCCGTACGGTAATTTTCTGGCGCGTTTGGTGTTCCCAAAGAAGGTGACGCACTTCGTCGTGACGGTCGATCTGGTGGCGGATCTCGAAGCGTACAATCCGTTTGACTTCTTCGTGGAACCAGAAGCCGAAGAGTTCCCCTTTAACTACGAAGCTTCGCTAAAAAAAGAGCTGGAGCCGTATCTAGAGGCGCCGAATCTCACTCCGGCGCTTTCGCGCTTCGTCGAACAACTGGACAAGAAACCGCGCAAAATTAACGATTTTCTGGTCGAAACGAACCGCTCGGTGAACGCGGCGGTTAAGTATATTATTCGCATGGAGCCCGGTGTTCAAACACCGGAGGAAACGCTCAGCCTCGGTAAGGGCTCCTGTCGCGATTCAGCTTGGCTCATGGTCTCGGTGCTGCGCCAGTTGGGGCTCGCGGCTCGGTTTGTCTCGGGCTATCTCATCCAGTTAGCCGCTGATCAACGTCCGCTTGAAGGCCCTACGGGGCCGCTCGCGGACTTTTGTGATCTGCATGCTTGGTGTGAAGTGTATGTGCCGGGCGCCGGCTGGATTGGCCTGGATGCCACCAGCGGCCTATTAACGGCTGAAGGGCATATCC
>CAZSUA010000020.1:0-30513 GCA_964609655.1 uncultured Polyangiaceae bacterium
CTCAACTCTCGCACCCGAATCAGTGGGGTCTTCATAGCCCGAGCCCCGCCAGCAGGATGGTGAAGATGGCGTCGAGTACGACCAGCGCGAAGAGGATCGACACGACGGCGCCGGTAGTTCGACGCCCAACTCCCTCCGCCCCGCCAGAAGTCGCCAAACCCTGCTGGCAAGAAATCAGGGCTATCGCCCCGGCAAATACCACGCTTTTGACGAGGCCCGAGATGATGTCGCTGGGCTTCACGGCACCCCGCAATTGAATCATGAAGCTCGTCGGAGTGATATCGAGGGTCGTGGCTGCCACGACCATTCCACCAGCGATGCCGACGGCATCTGCCAGGAGCACCAAGAATGGCGCAACCACAATCAGCCCGAGCATGCGCGGCATGACCAGGTGGCGGAGCGGCATGAAGCCCAACGTGCGTAGCGCATCCACCTCCTCGGAAACCTTCATCGTACCAAGCTCCGCGGCGAAGGCCGCACCAGAGCGGCCGCAGATGATGATCGCCGTCATCAGCGGGCCGAGCTCGCGCGTCATCGAGACAGCTACCAAGTCTACCACGTAGATGTTGGCCCCGAACTGCTTGAGTTGTGCAGAACTTTGGTAGGCCATCACGAGGCCGATCAAAAAATTGATCAGCACCACTATCGGTGCGGCGTCTGCGCCCGCGCGTTCCATCGTCGGACCTACGTCGTGGAAGTTGACGGTCTTGGGGTTTTTCACGGCCAGGATCGCCGAGACCACCAGTTGGCCAAAGAAATCCAGAATTTGCCGGATCTCGCGAAATACCGCGAGTGTGGCGTCGCCGACTTGCTCAACTGCGTTGGCTGGCTTGCGTACGGCTCGCTTGCGTTTGGCTTTCTTATGACCGCCGTAGAGGTCGACAATTCGCTCGACCTCCGCTGCGCCGCCCACAAACTCGCAGCGGATCCGGCGCGCTCGCACGTCACTTCTAAAGTGTACGAGAAGCGCCATACATGCGCCGTCGATCACCCGAATGCGAGAAAGATCGATTTCGACGGACCGAGCTTCCTTCAACTCCGCGATCGACTCGCCGATACGCTTCCATAGGGCCGCAGAATCATCGATGGTGATGCTTCCCCCGAGCTCAATCCGCTGGGCCTGATCGCTTCCGGTGCGCTCCCAGGTGAAGCGCTGCAAGAGGCCCGCAACCAGGCTCAGCCTATCGTTGAGGCGCGAGGCCTTCCCGTGTGCGCCGATTTCGGTCACCGGAACTCACACCTGACGGCCACTGCGGCAGGATGGTCGTGGTGTTCTGACTCAGCCGTGGCTTTTTGCGCCATCGCTGCCGCGACTTTTTGCGACAACTGTGTGACGGGGTGTCGCATGATTTGCGTCATGAAGTCGTAGGAATAAGGGGACGGGCCCAAACACGCGCTCCAGTGCAACGCCTATGCCGTCGTCCGACGGCACGGTCACGAACGAAGCCGGGGTCTGGTCGCGGCTGAAGAATGCGCCTGCCGCGTCCCGCACCTAACGGCACTCTCCAAGCCGAATCACCAGCTTGGTGTCGCTCTCCTCGACCGAGATGCCGAGCGGCCCCTGGTCGGTGTTGAGCGGCGCCGGAGGCTTGATCTGATTAGGTTTCACGCCGGTGGCGCGTGCGGCAGCTTCCAGCATGGGTACGCCTGGCGAAGGATACAAAGTGACACACTTGGGAGGGCCGGCGTCGTTGGCTTGGCGGTACTCGAAGACGAATAGCTCGGAACCAAACTCAGCGCTCAGCTCATTCGGCTTGTCTGATTTCAGCTTGTAGCCGCGGAGCTCGAAATACTCCTTGGCTTTTGCCCAGCTCAAGTAGACAAGCTGTGGTCCACGACAACGCACTTCCTTTCCGGTTGCCTTGTCTTTGTAACCCTGGCCCTTAGGACATTTCGGGTCGCCAGTGCGAAGCAGCTCTGCCCGCTCGCCAGGGCTGAGTTCTTTTTTGGGCACGCTACTTGGACGAGCGCGCAGGTAAACCAACTGTGCATCCAGCCGCGCCAAAGCTGGAGCCAACTGATCTAATTCGCTGGCCTTCCCGGCGCCGCGACAGGCGGCCATCGCGCCGAGCACCGCCTCACGCCCTTGGCTGACGCTGGCTTCGCTGCCTGAATGTGCATCACGGACGACCACCTGTGCGGACTTGTACAACGTGACGCACCTTTCGGATTCAGCCTCTTCGCAGCCGCCCGCGCCCAGCAACAATAACGGGAGGAGGACCCAAGGCTTGGACGTCACGCTGCGAGACTAGGCCAGCGCGCGGGAGTGCGCTAGATGGTTCACCTCGGATGCCTGACCCTTCGCTGCAAGTGACGGATCGTGTGGGCGCGCTATCCAGCCGCGGTTTGCGCACAGGAGTGGCGCTCATCTGTCTCCTTGAGGGCCCGCTTTTTATCTGGGCTGGGGTGACGTTACCTTGGGGGGATGCTTGGCCGTTCCTGGGCGTTTGCTCGCTTCTGGGGCTCCTGCATGTGGCGACCGCTTTCGGGGCACTTTTGGGCCACGTTCGCTCGTTCAGAATTGCCTGGGCACTCCTTTCTTGGGCGTCACTGCTGAGTCTCGCAGGTGCCAGCTTTGCGCTCTTCACCACGGCTTGGTACGTGGCCACGCTCTTTCGCGGGCTCGGAGTTGGGATCGGGGCAGCGATTCTTGCCGTGTGGGGGTTACTCGTTTTGCTGACTCTTCCGATCGCAAGTTGGGGGCTGAGCATCACACGAGGCAGCGTCAGCTTGGGCAAGCGAGGCCAAGCTGCCATCCTTGGAACGCTCATTTTGGGTGTCACGCTCAGTGCCGTGTGGGCACATGCTGCAGCAGCCACACCCCTTGCGCTCGACGTGCATGCCGTCCAGAAAGCGCTCACAGCCGGGCTGCGCCGTGCACCAGCCACGAGCAAGATTTCCAGAACATCGCTCACCGATGCCGGACCAGCGCTCTGTCTCGACTCACCGAATCTTCATGCCTTCACGCTCTTCATCAGCCATCTTTCCCGCTCGGAGCCAGAGCCTCGCTCCAGCTGCATTCAGGCCGATTCGTTGAACTCACTTCAGGCGAAATTCAGTGCTTTCCTTGGCGCACAGGCACTTCCCTCGCCAATGATTTTGGACCTGCTGACCGCCACGCAGCCGCTCAACGAGAGATTGCCCTGGATTGACCTGCTCAAGTTACGACCGGGCTTGGATGGCATCTGCGATGGGTCTAGCTGTCTGGCTCCTTGGCAGTTAACCGCTCGCGATCGCTTCATGAGCGCCGCGCTCGGAGTTGACGCCGATGCGCGGTTGGGAATTGACGCCGCCATTCTACGCCTTGATCTCGGATCAAAAGGGCACGGATTGGCTGGTCTGTTGCGCGTGGAGACTCAAACATGGGTGGTTCAACGCGATCTTTCGTTGGTGCCTTACCAACGCGGCCGAAAAGCTTTCAGCGCTCCCTCGCCGGAGCGCGTGGCACAGGCACAAGCTAGCGCACGCCAATACATCCTGGGAGCCGCCCAACCCGACGGCTTGTTCCGATACACGTTGAACCCATTTTCAGGCGTGGAAGACGCCCAATCCGTCAGTCTCGCTCGCCAAGCCGGCACCACCCTGGCCTTGTGCGAACTCGGTGGAACACAACCTGAGGTTACGGCGCTGGAACGGCGCGCGCTCGGCTACCTCGCGGCAAACGCCGTGCACTTCGGTTCGTTCGTCACGCTGGAAGCATCTGGAAGCACCGAAGGCGGGCTCAACAACCTGGCGCTGCCGTTGGCGGCATTTCTCACTTGCCGTCAACGCGTGGGAGGCGAATTCGACGCGCTCATCGCACAGCTTGCTCGAACTCTCCTTCACGTTCAGAACCAAGACGGCTCATTTGCTGCGAGCTTTGACCTCGTGCATGCCAATCCCGTGAATCGTCACAAAGTGCTTTACGCCGAGGGTCAGGCCGTGCTCGCCCTCGTGCTGCTTGAGCAAACCTTGAACCGACAGCACGCGATGGGAGAGCCCCAGCTGGAGGGTTGGCCTGCACTCCACACCGTGCACGCTGCCGTTGCGCGCGCGATGGACTACGTGGCCCATCATTATTGGAGCCATCCCCTCCGGAGCTTCTTCTTCCTTGAGGAAAACTGGCATTGTTTGGCTGCTCGTGCCGCACTCACCGTCCATCGCGATTCCGATTACGAGCGTTTTTGTCTGGATTATGTGGCTTTTAAGTCCAGATTGATCATGAACTCAGACAGCGTCGAGTCCCAGCTCGTGGGCGGCTATGGGGTCGGCACAATTTCTCTCCCGCACACCACCGCGAGCGCAGGCTTCGGCGAGGCGTTGGCCGCCGCCATTGTGATCAAGAGAGCTCGTCAGGAGCCTGTGGTTGCAGAAACAGCATTAATGCGCCAAGTGCTCGGCTTCCTTTTGATGTCCCAGTGGAACGTCGACAATTGCTTCGCTTGCGCGAACCCAGAACTTGCGAACGGCGCTTTTTCACGGCATCTTGCGTCCCCTGAAATCCGCATCGACTACGTCCAACACGCCTGGGCCGCGCTCGGACACGGCAGCCGAGCCATCGGGCTGTCCGAGGAGATTTAGCCGCCGTGTCCCGAGTGCTCGCGTACGGGATCGGGTGGGTGGCAGTGGCCGCCGTGGTGTCGCCGGCCATTTCGAGCGAACCCCGGGATTCCTATCCCCTGTCAAACTATCCGATGTTTTCAAAAAAACGAGAGAACCCAATTCTTCACAAGCTCGTGGGAATTTCACGTTCCTCTGGCATTTCTGGCACCAACAGCGTCGCGCTCCCTCCCAGCCTGGTCGTCGAAGGCTCGGAGGTGATGCAAGCGGTGAGCACTATATCCCAAAGCGTCACAGCCGGTTTGCCCGCGATGCAACGCCTGTGCACCGACGTCGCGCTGCGCGCCGCGCAAGATCCGCGCTGGGTGGCTTTGGAACGAGTTGAGTTGGTCGAGGTTCAGTTCGATCCTGTCGCCTACTTCACGCTGGACTCCAAACCCATGGCTCAACAGCTGCTCACGAGCTGTAAAGTGCCGCACAGGAAATGATGCCCGCCTGGCTTCGCCGCTTGGACAGCTTCTGGTACGCGCCCCTGCCCGCGCTGCGCTTAGCCTACTTACGGCTTCTTGTAGGGGCGTATTCGCTGATCTACCTGGCGGTCTGGGCACCCAACTTTCTGAACGTCTCCGGTTACGCACCGGAGCGCTTCAGCCCAGTGGGCCCAGTGTCACTCTTGGTTTCGCCGCTGCCTCCGATCCAAGCGACCCTCATTTTTGGGTTAACTTTGCTCACGGGCCTCGCGTTTAGCCTCGGCTGGCATTACCGCTGGTTGGGGCCGATTTACGCCGTACTCTTGCTTTGGACGACGAGTTACAGAAGTTCCTGGGGCATGATTTTCCACACGGAGAATCTCATGACGTTGCACGTCATGCTCTTGAGTGTAGCTCCCGCCGCAGACACGTTTTCACTCGATCGAAAAGCCCTGCGTGCCACCTCGGACAACCCAGCGAACCCACATGGCCGCTATGGCTGGTGCATTCGTGCCATGTGCACCGTCACCGTCGCCGCGTATCTGCTCGCGGGTGTCGCCAAGCTGCGTGTTTCAGGTTGGGCCTGGGCCTCTGGAGAGGTGCTCCAGAATCAAGTGGCGTTCGACAATCTGCGTAAGCTCGAGTTCGGTAGCTGGCACTCTCCGCTAGGAGTTTGGGCGGCTCCCCACCGCAGCATCTTTGGGCCGCTTGCAGCGCTATCGCTGCTGTTGGAGGTGGGTGCACCCGTTGCGCTCCTGAGTCGTAAGTTGGCTCGGATCTGGGCGCTTGGTGTGTGGGCGTTTCATTGGGGGATCTTGCTCATGATGGCGATTGCTTTCGCTTACCCGCTCTCGGGGATTGCGTTTTTCTCGTTTTTGGCACCCGAAGGCTGGAAAAGGCTCAGATTTCTGCAGCGCTGCTTCGAACCGAAGCCGAATTCCGCGCCTGGTTGAGTGTTCTGTTTGTCTTTCTTGCCCAAGTTTGGCATCACCGCGCACGCATGTTGGCGCTCCTCAAGCAACTCACAGTCAATCAGTGGGAGCTGATCGACCGCGAGCACCGCACCGAAAGCTTGCCAAGCCTGAAGCCTGCGTTGGTGTTGCTCACAGCCGCTATTGCGCTGATCTTGCCGCACTATCTGGGTCGCCCTGAAACGCTAACTCGATTTGAGCACCTGTGGGGCAAGCTCCAGATGCTGCCGCACCCCACGCTCTACCCCTACCTCTATTGGGCGCTGTTCAAGCTCGTGAACTACGTGTTGATTCCAGCGCTCTGCATCAAGCTGGTTCTGAAGGGCCGCATCCGAGATTTCGGACTGGGCCTAAAACATAGCACTAAGACTTGGGCCCTCTACGTAGGAATGTTAGCTCTGGTGTTGCCGCTCGCCTACGCAGCTTCGTTCACGGCTCCGTTTTTGCTCACCTACCCAAAATTTGCCGGTGCGGGTGAGTCGTGGACGGTGCTGCTCGTGTGGGAGCTTGCGTATGGGCTCCAGTTCCTTTGCCTCGAGTTTTTCTTTCGGGGCTTCCTCTTATTTGCGCTGGCACGCTACATTGGAGCGCTTTCGATCTTCGTGATGATCGTGCCCTATGCGATGATTCACTTTGGCAAGCCCCCAGCTGAGTGCGTTGGCTCCGTCATCGCGGGAGTGGCGCTTGGCACGATCGCGCTCCGAACGCGTTCGATTTACGGAGGCGTGTTCGTGCACTGCGGTGTTGCCTTCAGCATGGATGTGTTTGCATTGATTCAAAAGGGCACGTTTCAGCGGCTCCTCGCGTCTTAGTGGCCGCCAGGACACGAGGGCTACCCATACCGGCGAGAACCTGGGTAGGATGTCGCCATGCGAGACTTGCGGCGAGCAGTGGGCTGGTTCTTAGGGTGTTGGCTGGTGAGTTATGCGGCGCTTGCGCAAGCGGAGGATGAAGCGAGTTCTTGGGTGCTCAAGGAGGGAGTTGTTTACCTAAAGAACGGAGCCAGCCAACAAGCGCTGAAGCTTCCCGGGCGGGCGCTCGGGCTCCACACCTCGGGACAGCATACCTATGTGGCCCTGGGAGAATGGGGAGCGGCCGTGCTAACGGCAGCGAGTAGCGATGCCCGCGTTGAGAAGCTCATCCCCGTTTCTCATGGTTCGGTCACCGGTTTCCTGCTGGCCAACGGGCAGATTTGGATGCAGATTAACTCTGCCTCCGCAGTGCTTCTTGGGCCTGATCTGGAGGCTAGCAGCGGACCGCTCGCCGTTGTTCCCCCCACGCCGCAAGCCAGCAGTGAGCCCCATTCGTCGGCGTCAACCGCACCGCCGCCCGTGGCACCGGACACGGAAGCAGCAACCCAAGCTAAACCGCTCCAAATCCTCAAGGTCTTCAATGGAATTGTGATACTGAACCAAGGCAGCACCGCAGGTTTACGCGTGGGAGATCGGCTGAAGGTGGTGCAAAACGAAACGCTCTCAGATGAAGGCGGAGTCTTTCATGGCGAACGCGAAGTCGCGGTTCTGGTGGTGGATTCGGTGAGCCCCGAAAACACCCGCGCCCGCATCTGGCGAGGTGATCGGGTTACGCTAACCGATCGCGTGGAACGCGCCGACAAGTACACGGAGCCAAGCCTGCTTTATCCGCGCCAACTGGCTGGATTTGTCGAAGCGGAACTCCACCTTCGGCCCATCTTGAACATTGGGCAGACGGGTTTCGGGGCACTCATCGATGCCAATCTCAGCCTGTATCAAGAGCGCTATTTCATCGGCCTGCGTAGCCAGCCGCTCGGATTGGGCCGTTCCGCGGGCAGCACCACGTTCACGCAAACTAGCCTTCTGGAAGGTGGGTATAACAGTCGCCCGTTTGCGCTCGGCCTCGGGCTCGGCGTCACATCCGTTTACGGCGACCTCAGTCGCATGTTCGAGATAACAAGTATCTCCTTTGACTCCAGCAGTCCTGGTGCAGACGTCACGACAACGCCGCCCGGTTCGTGGCGTCAGGCCATGCAGCACGCCTTCACACTTGGGCAGCGTGTTCGGTTGGGGGCCATGGACGGGCTCAATCTGACAGTGGCCAATAATTTGCTCTACTTCGGAGGCAAAGACGCAGCGAATACTGTCGACGGCAAGAAGGCCGGTTTCATCTGGGGGGGCAGCAACGCACGCCTTACAGTGCCTTTAGCCCTCACCACGGATATGTTTTTCGAAGGTGGCGGCGGCGTAACGGGCTTTGCCTACGGGGCGGTGGGTGTGTTCAGCTGGCTCCGGGGTAACGGCGGCGATGGCTCTCTAGGCCTGTTGGCGTCGGCGGGCGGCGCGGGCGTCTGGAGCACTCGCACGCGCCCCGTTCTCTACACCACCGGCGCACTCGCCTACACCCAAGAAGATTCGGTTGAGATCGCAGGCCCACTGGTCTCACTGGGCCTGCGTTACCGTTTCGCACTTGGCGTGGCCGCTAACCCCTCAAGCGCGGCGTCAAAGCCAGCCCAGGATCCCCACTTGTAGTAATCCCAACGTCCGATGGTGGCGATCCACTCGATTGGGGCCGGCATCAAAGCCTCCCACGAAATCGAGATCCAATGTGGGGCCAAACACGATTCCGAAATGCTCGGCAGGCATGAGCACAAATGTTGGCTCTACCGTTAGGCCAAGACCGTTTTCATGACCGCCTGTGTTCGAATGATAGCTAATGCCGCCGCGCAACCAGAAGCTGAACACGTCGCTCAGCCCCCAGATATAGCCCACGCGAGGCGCAAAGATAAAAGAGTCATAATCGGCCCGCTCCTTCCCATCATCTCTGTCGGAGGACACGCTTGCGAAACCGAGCGACCCCCCAATGCTCAACTGCTCGGCCACGAACACATCCAGCGCAGCGCGCGGAATTTCGTACGGCGACAGCACCGATCGCCCTCCCCATCCGAACGACACGCGGGAAGTATCGAGAATCGTATCCCGCTGCCCGATTCGCTCCGTGGCTTCTCTCGAGAACGTGACACCAAACAGGCGGTCCCCTGAAAATACGACATCAAGCTTCTTACCCAACGTCTGCGCCGAGGCGGCGCTTGAGCTGCCGAGACTGCAACAGCCAAGAACTAGAGCCAACAATATTTTCTTCATTTGGATTTTCTCTTTCTCTCTAAGCCGACACGCAGGGTCGAAAGTTTGCCGCGCAAGGTGAGTGATGGGTGCCGCCTTAAATTATGAAATGGCCAGCTGGCCGAAACCACTAGGGAGCCATCACGTTACTAGCGCGTAGGATGCCGACGATCCCACCCAGCACCCAAAACATGTTCAAGAGACGATAGGCAGCGTCCTTTCTAAGAACTGAGCACCACGTCAATAACAAGGCGTCAATCGTATTGAAAGTCCAAACAAACAAAAACGGGCTGGCGGGGCCGAACCAGCTCACGAGACTGAAGCTAAAAATCCGCATCAGCACACCCACCATTTCTATCTGCTTGAGGTGCTTCCCCACCCATGTGTTCAAAACGCTAAAAACCGACATCTGGAGCGTCGAGGGGTGTAGCCCAAGCTGCTCGGGCGGTCCACGGAGAAGCCGTGTACGCTCCCCACCGAGCACACCGCATGGGAACCCGGCATAAACGAGCTAAGCGCTGCGAGCGTTGTCGCATGCATCAAGACCGGTGCCTGTGCAGAGAGCTGCCCCAGCTCGATCTCACCACACGCCTCGTGCTGATCATGCACCATCGCGAAGTTGCGAGAACCACCGCCACCGGGCCATGGGCGCTCCAGACCCTCCGACACAGCGAGCTCCACGTCCATGGCCAGCTAGGCCGCGAGCTTGACTTGAGCTCACTCCACGCAGATGGCCGTCGCGTGTTGCTACTCTTTCCAAGTGAAGGTGCTCGGACATTAACCCGAGACCTAGTGCTCGAAGATCCACGGCCCATCACCTTGGTCGTGCCGGATGGCAACTGGCGTCAAGCGAGTCGCGCTCAGCGCCGTATTCCGGGGCTCGCGCAAGCGGAGCGGGTGGTGCTCGCCGAGGGTCAAAAAAGCCAGTATTTTCTGCGGAATGAGCCCAAACCGGGGGGCCTTGCTACGTTTGAAGCCATCGCACGCGCGCTCGGAGTGCTGGAGAGCCCAGAAGTTCAGCAACAACTTGAGTGGGCCTTTAAGAAGCTTGTGGAAGCATCCATGGCGACTAGCGGAGCAAAACCGGCTCCCAGAATACCGAGTCCATCTCCCGAACACGTTCGCTTGCCGCTTGAGATCTTGTACCGGGATGAACACCTCGTCGCCGTGAATAAGCCCGCGGGGATTTCGGTGCACCGAGGCTGGGCCGTGGACGGCGTTCCTTTACTCCAGCTTCTGAGAGATCAGATTGGCGCTCCTCTGTTTCCCGTGCATCGTCTCGATCGAGCCACGAGTGGTGTGTTGCTCTTTGCGCTAAGTAGCGAGGTAGCCAGGGACATTCAGTTCGCTTTCAATCGGCGTCAGATCCAAAAATGTTACCTCGCGTTGTGTCGCGGACACCAGGCTGACCTCAAACGAGTCGATCATCCGCTCGCGAAAGAGAAAGGAGCCGTTCCTCGACCCGCCATCACGCGCTTCGAATTGCTCGGGCAGTACGAGCGCTATGGGCTCTTTGCGGCATGGCCGGAGACGGGCCGTTTGCACCAGATCCGTCGCCATTTGAAGCACCAAAGCCACCCGATCATTGGGGATGTGCGCTACGGAAAGGGCGAGCACAATCGGATTTTTCGCGAGCGATTTGGCTTTCATCGGTTAGCCCTGCATGCCGCGGAGCTCTCGCTGCAGCATCCAAGAACCAATAAAACACTCACGATTCGGGCGCCGCTGACCCGCGACTTCGCCGAGCTGTTGGCCCAATTGGGCCTGCCCGAAGCTCTGTTGGCTACCAGCGTTGATGCACGTGAGGCCTGACATCCTCAGTATAGATCGATTTGAGTTCCGCTAAGAGCGTGGCGTTGAGCGGCGCCAAGTCAGCCGTTTGGCAGTTGCTTTCCGCCTGAGCCACGGTGCGGATACCTGAGATGGCGCTGGTCACGGCAGGATCCAGCGTGACCCAGCGCAGCGCGAGCTGAGCCAAGCTCCAACCCGCGGGCACGAGTGGCCGAAGACGCTCAACAGTTCTCAACCCGATTTCATAATCGAGGCCTGAAAACGTTTCCCCGCGGTCAAAGGCCTCACCGTGGCGATTAAACAGCCGATGATCGTCGGCTGCGAATTTCGTATCCGCCTTCATCTTCCCAGAGAGCATGCCCGAAGAAAGCGGTAATCGGGCCAAAATACCGACCTTTCTGGCCTCCGCCTGACGGAAGAAGAGCTCAGCTGGACGTTGGCGAAACAGATTGTAAACGATCTGCACACTTTGCACGCCGGGATACTCGAGCGACTTCAAGCCCTCCTCGACGCGTTCAACGCTCACCCCATAATTGCGAAGCTTCCCCGCACGCTGGAGGTCATCCATCGCCTCAAAGACTTCCGGGCGATAGTACACGTCCGTGGGCGGGCAATGCAATTGTAAGAGATCAAGCGCATCTACCTCCAGATTCTGCAGGCACCGCTCAACGTGCTCGGTGAGGGTCGCCTTGGTGTAGCTATCAGCGGTATGAGGAGATGAACGCCGCCCCACTTTCGTAGCTACATAGAACGGCTCCTTCCGTTGTCGCCGCAGCTTGCCAATTAATTTCTCGCTGTGCCCATCGCCGTAAACGTCTGCCGTATCGATGAAGTTCACGCCAAGATCGAGGGCACGGTTCAACGCCCGGAGCGACTCCTCGTCATTCGACTGCCCCCAGGCGCCACCGATCGCCCAAGCACCAAAACTCACCGTTGAAAGGTTGAAGCCCGTACGTCCAAGGTTCCGGTATTCCATCTCGTCCTTCTTTTAGCGGATGGGCTCGGCTTGCCAAGGGCTTCAATTCCTCCCCCCTTTCGGGGCAATTTCATCTACCGTGAGCCACGCATGGCTCTGACAGCAACGATTTATCACCTCAAGATCGACCTCTCCGACGTTGATCGCGGAGTCTACGAGCAACTCGATCTGCGCGTTGCGCGCCATCCTTCCGAAAGCATGCGTTTCCTCTTGACGCGCGTTCTGGCTTATTGCCTGTGTTATGAAGAAGGGATCGCATTCTCAAAAGGCGGGATCTCCAACACGGATGAATCGGCCCTCGCAATCCGCGACCTTCAGGGGACCCTGCGCACGTCCATCGAAATCGGCACGCCCTCGGCGGATCGCCTGCACAAAGTGAGCAAAGCCTCGCCCCGTTTGGTGGTGTTCACCCAACACGATCCTGCGCTACTGCAGAAGGTGAGCAGCGAGCGCGAGATCCACCGCCTCACCGAGATTGAAGTCTATTCGCTCGAACCCAGCTTCCTCGACGAGCTCGATGCCGCGACGGATCGCAACGCCAAGTGGGAGCTTGTGCACACCGAAGGGCAACTTTACCTGACCATCGGAGGGAAGAGTATCGTGGGCACGCTAGCGACACATGTGTTGGGTGCAGCCGCCATCACTCACAGTTCCACGACTAATAGTCGATAATTTTGGTCCGCAGCCTGGACAAGCCCGCTTGGGCTGATAACGTGCGGGGTCGTTCTGCAGCGAGGCTTCTCGATCAACCGGACGAAATCCTGTTTCGCGATCACGCTTCATGGCGAATTCCTTTTTCACGAGCACTGATGGATCGGAACCCGTTCGCAACGGGCCGACGGAAATACGGATCGCCTTCGTGGGGACGTACCCGCCGCGACGCTGTGGTATTGCCACATTCACGCGGGACCTTGAGCAGGCCGTAGGGGGTGCCGGTGAGGAAGTGCGGCCCATTGCGTTAGCGATGACCGAACCGGGGGGCCAATACGAGTACCCAGAAAGTGTAAAATACGAGATTCGGCAGGCTGTTAAAGGCGATTACGCACGGGCGGCAGAGTTCGTGAATTACAGCGATGCGCGCCTAGTATCGGTCCAGCACGAATATGGTATTTTTGGCGGCGACGACGGCGCGTACATTCTCGATTTTCTGGGTGCGCTCCGGGTTCCAGCGATGGTCACATTGCATACGGTGTTGAAATCGCCGTCGCCCACACAGCGAGCGATTGTGCAGCAGATGGCTAAGCAAAGCGGAGGGATGGTCGTCATGAGTCGCGTCGCCAGTGACCTATTGCAACGGTCGTACGGAGTGGCGGGCAGTCACGTGCACACGATCCCACACGGAATACCCACGATGGCTCCGGTGAATCGGCGGCTTCTGAAGGCCAGCTTTGGCATCCCAGGCCGACGCATGTTGTTGACGTTCGGCCTGCTCGGACCGAGCAAAGGTGTGGAGACGGTGATCCGCGCCCTGCCGACGTTGATCAAGAGTTTCCCCGATCTGGTGTATTTCGTGGTGGGCGCGACACATCCCGTGATCGTTCGTCAACACGGTGAGGCGTATCGGAGCGGGCTCGAACGCGAAGCCGAGAAGCTCGGCGTGCGCGATCATCTGGTGTTTCGGGACCAGTTCGTGACGACCGAAGAGTTGTGCAAATACCTACAATCAGCCGATATATTCATCAGTCCGTATTTGAACGAAGCGCAGGTCACGAGCGGTGCACTCTCGTACGCGATGGGCGCGGGTGCCGCCGCAGTCTCGACGCCCTACTGGCACGCGCAAGAACTCTTGGCCGATGGGCGAGGACGGCTCTTTCCGTTCGGAGACAGCAAAGCCCTAGCCGACACGCTCCAAGCGCTGCTCGAATCGCCAGCTGAGCTTGAACGCGTGCGTGCCGCAGCACACGAGTTCACGCGTCCAATGCTTTGGACATGCGTCGGCCAAGCCCATCTCGCCCTCGGCAAGAAACTGATGGTCGATCCCGAAGCGGGTACGCGCACTCCCGCCTTGACGGGTGCCAGTAGCCTGCCGGAGCTCCGGCTCGATCACTTGCGTCGACTCACCGACGACACAGGGATCCTTCAACATGCCACCTTCAGCGTTCCGGCGCGTCGGAGCGGCTACTGTGTGGACGACAACGCGCGTGCATTGCTCGTGGCACTCGAGGCCGACCGCCTCTCCAGCTCCCCCGAGACAACACGGCTCGTCACCACCTACCTAAGTTACCTGCAGTTCTCCCAGACCCCCGAGGGTGACTTCGACAACCTCATGCGTTATGATCGAAGCTTCGAACCAAGCCAAAAATCAGACGATTGCTTGGGTCGCGCCATCTGGGCGCTCGGCGCTACCGTGCACTTGGCGGTGGACGAGGGGCACCGCCTGCTATCGAAGGAGATGATGGAACGAGCTCAAACGCAAGCCAAACGCCTGGGCCCACGCGGAACTGCGCTGACCATCTTGGGTGTCGTGAGTTTTCTTCGGGCTGAGCCTAGCCACGGCGCTGCGCGCACCTTACTTAGGGATCTCACCGAAAGGTTGGTTGCCTTCTACCAAAATGAGGCAACCGAAGATTGGCGCTGGTTCGAAGCGACGATAACTTACGACAATGCGCTGCTCCCACTAGCGCTATTTCAGTCCTACACAGTCACGGGTGAGCGGGCGAGCCTGCGGGTAGCGCGCGAGTCGCTGGAGTTTCTGGAAGAGCTCTGTTTTCGCGAGGGTCATCTAACGCTGGTCGGCAACTCGGGCTGGCATGCTCGCGGTGGAACCAAGGCGTGCGCCGATGAGCAGGCCACCGACGCGGCCGCCTTTGTGCTCGCCTTTCGCGGGGCCTACTTGGCCACGGGCGACCGTCACCACTTGCAGCGCATGCGCGAATCATTTGCCTGGTTTTTGGGTAGCAATCGCCTCGGCGTGCCACTCTACGACTTTGCAACGGCCGGTTGTCACGATGGGTTGGGGCAGGCTGAAGTGAATCGAAACGAAGGCGCAGAAAGCACGGTTTCATTCCTCATGAGTCTTTTACGCATGCTCGATCTTGTTGGCGAGGGACTCGAGCACCCCGAAGAGCCCGTCCCTCTGAGCAACTGAATGCACCGTATCACCGCACAGCGAACCGAGCATATCCTTCGTCCTAACCAGCGGAGGGTGATCGCTAAACCTTACCTTCCTGGAGAGGAGTTAATCCCAGGTGGTGACTCACGCGCAGGTTTGCTCATGGAACGCATCTTGGCCATTCCGGAAGCAGACGTTCCCGCTCTAGTGGAGTCGGTCCTCAGCAATTTTCATGGACGTCATGCCGAGTTTGAGAGCTTACTCACGCACCACTATGGCTTGGTCGCGCACCACCTTGAGTCGAGAGCGAGCACGCTCAGTCGCGAGCGACGCCTGCTGATCGGCGCCTTTTACACGCACGAATATTCGATCGAAGGGGCTGCGCTGTTCAACCCGTCGCTGGTGCTTTCGCCAGACCAAAAAGGTGTAAAATCCGACGAAAAACGGCTCATTATGAGCCTCCGCGCGGTGGGCGAAGGGCACATTTCGTCGATCGAATTTCGTACTGCCACTATCGATGCTGCGAGCACGCTCACGTTCGAGCCACTCGGTGCGCACACCGTGACAGGCCACCGCACGCCGCCGGGCGCGTATGACAAGATGCCTTTCACCACCAAGCTCCGCGAGCTCGGGGCGGACAATGACATTGCTCGTGGCGTTCTCGAGCGACTCTCAGATAGTTTCACGGTGGTGGAGCTCGAGCAATCTCTGGCATTGCTCGACTACGGTGGCCCACCCCACGCGATCAGCTTCGAGACCACAAAAATCATCCGCTTGTTGGCCGCCTCAAGCTACATCACCACCTTCCCAGCGAGCTCCCAAACTTCGGAGCGCGTGATTTTTCCAGCTGGCCCTCACGAAACTCGCGGGATGGAAGACGCTCGCTTCGTGCGCTTCGTGGGCGATGAAGGCAGAGTTCGCTACTACGCCACCTACACCGCCTACGATGGCTTCGAGATCTTGCCGCAGCTGATCGAGACCGAGGATTTCTTGTCATTTTCGATCTCGACGTTGCACGGCGCCGCGGCGCAAAACAAAGGCATGGCGCTCTTTCCGCGGCGGATCGCTGGAAAGTACGTGATGCTCTCACGCAAGGATCGCGAAAACTTGCATCTTTCCACCTCCACCGACGTGCGCTCATGGGACGAGGTAACACTCTTAGATAAACCCCGCGCACCGTGGGAGCTCGTGCAAATCGGCAACTGCGGCTCACCGCTAGAGACCGAGGCGGGGTGGCTCGTCCTCACTCACGGGGTGGGTCCTATGCGACGCTACGTGATCGGCGCACTGCTCCTAGACCTAGAAGATCCCAGCCGCATCCTTGGACGTCTCCCCTACCCGCTGCTCGAGCCCAACCAGAGCGAACGGGACGGCTACGTCCCGAACGTCGTCTACTCCTGTGGTGCCTACATCAATGAAAACGAGCTCATCCTGCCCTACGGCCTTTCTGATGGAGCCATCGGCATCAGCGTTGTGTCGGTTCCGGAATTGCTCGCAGCCCTGATAGCGAATCCGGACTAGTCAGGGCCTTGATCCGCTCCACTAGAATGCGACGCCAACCTGGAGCCCTGCGGGCCAATTGACTCGGGCCAGAAGGGCGGCCCGAGGAGAGAGGTGAAGGCGGGCTCCAAAGCCAAGAAAAGGTGCGATGACCGGACCGGTGCGCACGAAGTCGTTGTGGTACTTGTCACCCGCGAAACCTACGACGCCGAGCTCAGGAAAAATGGACCATCGATCCGACAGGTAGAAATTCCACTGTAGGGCCCCGAGTGGCCAGACCGCGGCGCCATATCGGTTGTCAGGGAAGAAGACCTCCGCACCCAAACTGAGAGTGAGGTCATCATCGGCCCTCTGCAGGAGCCCTTCTGGAACAATTGGGAACTCCACCCGACCGCCGACTCCATAAGCCTGTCGCCAGCCGAAATCCACGTGCAAATCAAAGCGAGGCGTGCCCCGGAGTGAAGACATCTCGCCGGCAGCGTGCGCAGGTTTTGCAGCTAGAAGCAGCGTTGCTGCCATGATCCCCGCAGCGAGAGCGGAGCCTCCTCTGAACCAATGACAGTGTGGCAGTTCGTGGGTGCCAATCAAAGTGTGTTTCATCGATGCATTCCGCCCGTGAATTGATGCATTCCGCCCGTGAAAAGCAGGACCAACACAATGATGGCAACGATGCCCAGTGCACCGCTTGGGAAATAGCCCCAATTGCGACTATGAGGCCAAACGGGCGCAGCCCCAAGAGCAATGATCACGAACACGATTAGAAGAATAGTTAACATAAGCGCGGCTCTCTTCCTAACTTTGATTCATACGATTCGCACTTCGGGACGAAGCACTACTGGCGACGATTGCAATGGTGATGCCACGTTTCGGTCTGGACCCATTTCCGCTCATTCGAACTCGTCATTCTTGGTTCGGGCGCTTTTGCTGAGAGGCAAAGCGCCACAGCGTGACACCGACGCCGAGCGCGAGGCTCTGAGCAAGCTAGAGTGCCGGCGAACTGAGCGCGGGCGAACCGCGTTCGGCCAGTTGTACAATGGCCGCAACCACACTGTTGGGATCCATGGGCTTGGCGATGTGCATTTGAAAACCAGCGCCAAGAGCGCGCCTGCGATCCTCAACCCGCGCATACGCCGTGAGCGCGAGCGCGGGAATGCCACTCCGCATAATATCCTCGAGCGCGCGCACCTGGCGAATCAGGACGTAGCCATCTTCACCCGGCATTCCAATATCACTCACCAAAACGTCAAAGGTCCCCTGCTGGAGCTGGGCCAAGGCTTCGTGTGCTGAGGAGGCTTGGACTGCCTCGGCACCGTATTGCTTAAGAATAAGCAGGAGCAGCTCGCGTGCGTCCGCTTCGTCGTCCACCACGAGCACACGAATCCCATCAAGAACACGACGAGGTGGTGTCTCACTTGGGCGGCGTGATTCCGACTCTTCGCGCGTAACTCCCGTGGCACGAATGGGAAGCTGCACCACAAACGTTGAACCTTTGCCCTCACCAGCGCTGGATGCTTCAACAGTGCCGCCATGAAGCTCAACCAGATGGCGAACGATTGCAAGTCCGAGTCCGAGCCCGCCGAAGTTGCGGTTGGAGCCAGAATCAGCCTGCCTAAAGCGCTCGAACACCGACGGCAGAAACTCGTCGGAAATGCCCTTGCCGGTGTCGCTCACCGTGATTGCCAACTGAGAATCACTACGGTGGACACCGATCGTTACCCTTCCTCCGCGCGGCGTGAACTTCACGGCGTTCGACAGGAGATTCCACACCACTTGCTGAAGGCGATCAGCGTCGCCAACAATACTGCCAATGTCGAGGGGGAGATTGGATACCACCTCCACCCCTTTGGCACGAGAAGCTGGGCGCACGGTCTCAAGCGCTGCTTCGATGACGTTGGCCACATCGAAGGCGTCCGCCCGGATCCGCACTTTCCCAGCGATAATGCCCGACACATCCAGAATGTCGTCAATCAGCTGAGACTGAGCCTTCGCGTTTCTTTCGATAGTTTCAAGGCCCTTTCGCAAGTGCTCGCGATCAACATTCTCGTTCCTCAGAATATGCGCCCAACCCATCATCGCCTGGAGCGGCGTTCGGAGTTCGTGACTCACCGTGGCCAGGAATTCATCCTTGAGTCGATTCAGCCGCTCCGCATCACGACGCGCGACTTGTTCACGCTCAAGAAGTTGAGCGCGTTCCAACTCGATCTCGCGTTTGCGGGTAATTTCCTCGCAGACCGCACCGACCCCAAGCCAGCGCCCCCCACTCCGCACGGGATAGTAGGTGACCTTCCACCAGCGCGTTCTGCCGAGGCCGAGGGGAGCTTCCCGGCAGACATCTTTTTCGACGATTTCACCGCTCTCCATGACGCGACGAAAGTTGTCACTCGTCAGCGTACTCGTGCCCGGACAAAGCTCATCGATCGTCTTCCCGACGTGCGCTTCTTTCGGCACACCGTTGATTTCCGCGAGCGCAGCATTCAATCGCACGAAGCGCAGTTGCATGTCGCAGAAACCTACCCCAACCGGCGCCTGTTCCAAAAGCGAATCGAGGAGCGCCAGCGCTTCTTCACGCTCGCGCCCGAGCCTATCGCTTTCATCCTTTGCAACCTGCAAGGCGGACTCGGCCTGACGCCGGGCGTCGATATCGGTGTTGGTGCCAAACCAGCGCGTGGTATTCCCATCGCGATCGCGAAGGGGGTGTGCTCGCGTCAAAAACCAGCGAAAATCGCCAGCAGCGCTGCGCAACCTGAACTCCATCTCAAAGGGCTCAAGGGTGCTCAGGCTGAGCTTCCAGCGGGCAACTATTTCAGTCAGACGCGTTCCTTCGTGAACCTTCTCCCATCCCCACCCCTTCATCTCGTCAAAGGTAGTCCCCGTGTACTCGTACCAACGCCGATTATAAAAGTCGATGTACCCATCTGGGCGCGCTGACCAAGCCAGATCCGAGAGGTTCTCGACGAAATCGTGGAGCGCATGGTCACGCGTGTCTGCATCTGACTCCTTCACGTTCATCGAAAGCTCGTCCCGCCGTTTAGCCTCCAAGCGCGTGAACTCCTTAACCGCCTCGCCGATCCCCACATTGATACAATTGGCAAGCTGGTCGAATTCTTTGGTAGAAATCACAAGCGACGCCGCCTCAACTTCCTCCAGCATGCAGCGACGCAAGATACCGTATTCGCGGACAATGGCGGACAGGTCGAACCCATGCTCCCAACCCTGCTCCCCATGCTCCCGCGCCGTACGCAATCCTTCCAAAAACTGTGAGCCACCTCCTCCGTTCAGGGAACGAGTCAACTCTTCGAGAAACAACGGGAGGCTATTTATAAGATGGGACCTTGGTATGTTGTCCGATGGAAGATCGCTTGGCTTCAGACATGCGACAAACCTATCAATGATTGGTTCTCGGCGCTCGGTGAGTAGGTCGACAAGAGCCGTGCTCACCGCGCGCCTGTCGTTGCGGCACAGTTCCCGGGAACGCACAGAGCTAACGATGGGGCACGTTGCGGCTGTGAGGCGGTTTGCCAGGGGTGAGGTATGTAACTCTTCATATTGTGCCGCTCCAACAGTTTGACAGCGAAATAGCTTAGAACACCAAATTCGCGTGGACGCCCAAGGCTCCCCAATCGAACGCTGGCAGGCCGCTACCCCCGGCGAGATAGTTATACGAAGCGTGACCTCCAATATCCAGGAGCGGCAGTAGCGTAAAATCCAGGAACACTCCGGCATCATAGCTTAACGCTGTATATTTTTCCGCCCCGTGCGAAGAACTTCCGGCTCCAACGTGCGCCATAACGCCAGGCCGCAGTACCTCCCCCAAACCCAAGCGTAAGCCCCCGAGCCCGCGATAAATATCGGGGCCGCTGCCGAAAGAGTTGAACCCAAGCGCTAACTCAGGCGTGAGCGCTAGCATGGGCAGTCTGATCTGGGACCCAAGGCGTAGCGCTACTCCGGCGCCGTTGGTTGCACCTTCATTTCCTGCACCATCGAAGGGAATGACAAGCGGGTCCAGATCAGCGCCAATGCTCACACGAGCCATGGCTGCTTCGCTCGAGAAGACAATCGCGGCTAGCGCGGAAAAAGCCATGCAGACCTGGCAAAAGATGGGTCTCAATCGTCTGATCTTTCCAAGAGTCTGTTCGGTGCCTGAAATTGCTTGCATGCCCGCTTCTTAAGCAGTTTGTATGCCAATCGTCACATTCCCGATGCAGGGCGGCATGGATGTTGCTCCGAACAGTAGCATGCCTGCTGACCCTCCTCTTCCCGAAGCACTGAGCCTCCCCAAGAGCAGCGACGGAACCGCTGCGACCACTGACAATCCCGAACTCAACGGCTACGAAAACAGAGGGGCCGTAGGGTTTAGCGGCGAAAATGAAGCACTGCTCGCTGGACTTCGGGCGCGCCTTGCAACTGAGCTTGGGATCGACACCTCCAAGTTAACGATCACTGTTACAGACGGCGCCATCACACTGGCGGGAACCCTGGAGAGCGCCCAACAACGGGCTCAAGTGGTCTCGCTGGCAACCGAATTGGCCGGGCCGCGGTCGGTTGTAGAAAGATTGGTCGTGGGATGCTCGACCAAATGAGCGTGAAAGCCTGCGAGGCCAGCGCCCAATGACGCTGACCTCTTCGTCCGAATCAGCTCAACTCGAGCTGTGAGCTTCTTGATTTGCAGTTTTTCGCTGGCTCTGCTGACCGAGCACGGCTTGCGACGCCGGCTCCCGCCCTAAAAGCGCGGGCACCTCGTCTTTCAGGTCGCGCAGTGTGTCAGAGGCGGCGTCCGTGAGTTTGTCGAGGCGCGCGCTCAACATTTTTCGAGTGTTTCGCCCGCTGTCTGGAGCCAGCAACAACGCCACACCTGCACCTGCAAGAGCGCCGCCGCCAAACAGCAAGATCCCGCGCCCTAGATGGCTTTCGCGCCGCGAGAGCCCTACGACGCCGAGCAAGTCGTTAATATCGTAGGATGATACGCCGCGCGCAAGTCGCGTTGACGCGATGGCACTGCCAAGTGTTATGAGTAGTTTTGAGAATTGCATGAGGGGAGAACCTTCCGTTTTGAAGCACGAACAAGCTCGCGCGGTTTCCACACCCCCTAGCAATTCGTGGGCCAGCCGCTGCCAATGCTGGCACGGCGAGTGCAGGCTGGCGGGCGTGGCTCAAGAAATTATAGGAAACATGGGACATGCGTCCACCGAAGTAATGCAGGGAGCGGTTCGCCTAGTTCGCGCCGAAGTGAAGGTTGCGCTCGCGCATGCGGGAGACTTTGCCGTTCGGGCAGTGCTTGCCGTTGCGCTTGGGGCCTTCGCGCTCGTGATGTTGCAGGCGGGCCTGATATTAACGGTCCTGTCCCCTCTTTTGTTCGGCCATCTCAGCCAAACCTTAGCGATCCTTGCCCTCACGGTGCCGTACGTAGCAGGCATCTGTAGTGGCATTTTTGCCGTGATGAGTTGGCGAAAAGTAGCCTCCGCACCTCGACAATCTATTTCGTCCAAGATACAAAGTGAGGAGTAATCATGACCAACGGCACGCATGAGCAAAGTGTTAAGGATAACCGGAATCAGGCAGAGCTGGAGCTGATTGACGCTCGGGCGCACTTCAATGATACGTTGCGTGAAGTCTCGGAAGCCTCGCAACGGGTGGTTGAGCGGGTGTGGACGAATGGGAAGCCGTTGCTTTTTGGCACGGCTGTTCTGGCAGCAGGCGTGGCTGTTCTGCTGCTCGCGCACAACTCGGGTGCCCGCAGGCCTCTTCTACAGATCCGCATGGTTGCACCTCCGCCGGGCCGGCAAAAAGCTTGGATTGGGTTGGCGGCTCAGTTGGCGTTAGGCCTTTTAACACGTCATCTCCAGGACAAGCGATCACAGCTTCCCCCAGAGACGCGGCATCTGGAAGCCTAGCGTCAATCTCGCCAACTTCGTGGCATACAGCTTGCTGTAAACGAACGCATGAAACGTCATTGGTTAGGCATTGTCGTCCTGTTCCTACTCGTGTCGGTGGTGTTCGGTCTCGCGCTCGCTCTCGGCTATCCCTACGTCGCCTATGGCGCACTCGTCGTCGGGCTGACCACGACCGTTGTCCTGTCTGTGGCCTGGCTGCGCCCTGAAGGAAAGTCAGTCGAGCACCACCCAGCTGTGGATCGGGTCTTCGATGATATGGACCCTTGAGGGCACCGCTAATCGCCCAAGACGGACGCTATCAAGTTAACGCTTCATCTTCCGACTCCGTTGAGATAGAAGCGCGCGAATCTGAATTGGCAGTCGGAGCAACGGAACGGCAACAGCGCAAAAACGCTGAGAAGACGCTCGAAAGTTCCGCGCCGACGGGATCGACGAGTCGTCGCGCGACAACGCGGACAGATTGGAGGAAGACTGGCAGGGTGCTGGGAGGTGGCGGGTAGTGTTGGCATCAGGCGGGCACCGAATACGTGCCCTAAGCACGCGGCATGCCACCCGGCCCACGTCTTAGCTCGAACGCGATGAATCCACGATCGGCCACTCCAGCCGGACGCTATTCTGAGTCGGAAAGGAAAGTGTCGCTCCCGTTTGTCGCGCGGCTTCATGGGGCGCGAGAAAATCTAACGCCTCCGCCCAGGCCTCTCTACTGCCTCCAAACAATTGCCAAGGCTCAAGCAGGCATGCGACGGTGCCCCGGTCGATCGGCGTTCCCTGCCATACGCAATCAACCACTAGCATCGTCGCTTGACCGTTCTGCGCTGAACGAGACACCGTCACTACGAGTGACGCAGCAGTGCGACGCAGCGCAGAAGCAAGCAAGCTTCGTAAGGTCTGCGCGAATAATGGTGCAGCAATCATCCCAGCCCAGGTTTCTGGAAACTCTGAATCCCACGCGATATCAAGCCGTGACTTGAATTCAGTATCCTCAAGAATGTCCCGTAAAAGTGGGACTAAATCTGCCGCCTGCAGTTCAGGTTCGGGCCCCCGCAGCTGGAGTACCGACTTCTGCAGCAGAGCAGCAACTTCCGAACACTTGCGCGTAATGATAGCTAGCTGAGCGCGCGCGCCTTCCAGATCCCTCGCGTCGTGCGCCAGGGTTGCTCGCCCCGAGATCACTTGAAGCGGGGTGCCAAGCGCGTGCGCCAGACTCGACGCCAGCCGCGCCATACTGTAACGCCGTTCAAACTGAACGCGACTATTGTCCGCATTTTCTTCACCTTTACCCGCTTGTTTCGACATCGAGGCTCAGTAGTAACACGCTACTCTCAGACACCGTAAGACCCCACGGGACCCCCTTACCCCTAGGCCCTTACGCGAGCTCGCTGCGACTTAATGCCTCATGCGTGGCGGTCATGCCGGGCGGCAAATCATCTCCTCACGCTCGAGACCCTCTCGACATGATAATCACCTGCCGTGGTTCGAGGTTGCGCGGCTGGTTCGTTCCTTGCATCGCCACCACCAATGAGCGATTACCATGAGCCTTGGGAGCAACTCTCGAGTGAGTGCCGAGATGTGCACCGAGCCTTGATCAGCGTGAAGGAAGAAATCGAGGCTGTGGACTGGTATCACCAGCGAGCGTGTGTCGCCACCGATGAGGCCTTGGCGCGCATTTTAAGACATAATCGGGATGAAGAGATCGAGCATGCTTGCATGACGCTCGAGTGGCTCAGACGGACGATGCCCGAATGGGATATACAGCTCAAGCGCTACCTGTTTACCACAGGGGAGATCGTGGGTGAGTCTCCGCTCGCCAAGGGTCATGCGGAGGCTGGCGCGCAGAGCACCGCGCCTTTAGCGGAAACATCCGGTCTAAAGCTTGGTAATCTTGGGAGCCCCCTCGTCGGGGGTTCGGTATGAGCCATGCCGACCAAGCGCTGCGTTCCAACCTTTCGGCGAGGCGCCTGGTAGATTTCGACGGACCCCACGGTTTTGATTTCTCAGGAGTTAATCTGGGTGCGCTTTCAAAGACCAAACAGGTCGCGGGTAGCTCTGCCTTTTATGGTATTCGTCAGGTCTTGCCGTTGGTTGAAGTGAGGGTTTCCTTCGAGCTTGGCCTTTGGACCTTAGACAATCTTGAACGCGGAGCTGATCACATTGAGGGTGAAGCGATCACCAAGGCTGCCCTAAGCTTGGCAGAATTCGAAGAGAACGCGGTCTACCGAGGCTTTCCCGAGGCTGGGATCCAGGGGATTTTAGGTAGTGCGGACTCAAGTGTGATCGAGCTGGGCTCCGATCCCGAGCAGTATATCGATGCCGTAGCTCAAGGCATTGTAGCCCTATCGGATCGCGGTGTGGGCGGGCCCTTTGGAGTTGTGTTGGGCCCAAAATGTACTCCGGAGGCGGCGTAGAACACGGGCACCATGATTCTTAAGGGCTCCTGAAGAAAATCAGTCCTGAAGGAACTCATTGGCGAGAGTGCCTTAGCGAGCCCAGTCGATAGTAAGCGGGCTTCCACCGTTATCGAATGCAACCAACCCAATGTCGCTCTCAAGAGAAAAACCCATGAGTACGAAAACATCGATCCCTCGCAAGGCCTGTTTCGAAGCTGACTCCCTTGAGCAAGCCGCTTTAATGATGTGGGAATGCGATGTCGGATATGTGGTAGTTATTGACGAAAAGAGCCAACCTGTCGGCATTATCACTGACCGAGATGTTGCCATGGCTTACTCGGAAGGCACGCCGTTGCAGAATGTGAGGGTTGGTGCAGCGATGTCCCGATCTCCTATCACCTGCTCTCAGAACGCTACGCTCGCGGAGGTGGAGAATTTGATGCAAGGGGCGAACATTCGGCGCCTTCCTGTCGTTGATCCGGAGGGTCAGTTGATTGGTATCATAACGCTCAGCAATATCGCCACCACTCCAGCGCTACCAGCATAAGCGAGCGCTTCAGAACCCTGATGTCTCGCGGACACGCTCCCTGCCTAGGTTGAAGGCAGTTGGCCTCCAAGCCTTAGGGCGGCGCTGCAGGTGAACTCGTTCGTCACCAAATCAAACCACGCCAGCGCCTCCGCCATTCGGAGGCGCTGGCCCCACTCACATCGCCATTATCGACTCGTCGTGGCGGCGGCTCCGGCTTGCGCGTCGCCTCCGACTTTGATCTCGACGCGACGATTGTTGGCGCGACCCTCGGGCGTCTTGTTGTCTGCCAGAGGCTCACTTTCGCCTCGTCCTTCAGCAGAAATCCGGCTTGCTTCAACGCCCTGGCTGACCAGGTACTCCCGTACGGCCTGCGCTCGGCCGAGCGAAAGCTGTTGATTGGCCTCATCGCTGCCATTCGAATCGGTGTGCCCTGACACCACGATACGACGATCAGGTCGTTGCAACTTCAACGCGTCAGCAACCTTGCTGAGGGAGTTTTGCGCGATGGGAAGCAGTGTTTTTTGGCCCGTGGTGAAAAGAACCGCGCCTGAAAGCGTGATCGTGAGCGTGTTGGCCTCTTCCTTGATTTGAGCGACTTCCTTCAGGCTCTGCAATGCTGCAGCGGCAGTCTCTTCGGCCTTGATGCGGGCTTGGCGCTCAGTGGCGAGTTCGCCTTTAAGAGCGGCCTTGCTGTTGTTGAGCTGAGTTTCCTTGGCGCGAAGATCGCTGATCTGCCCGTCCTGCGCGCGGACTTGGCTTTGCGCATTTTGGAGGCCTTCCTTAGTAACTACTTTCTGGGACTCGCCGATGTTAGCGAGGGCCTGTTGGGAAGCCGAGAGCTGAGCTTCAACGATCGCCAGTTGAGCGCGCCGTTCAGCCAAATAAGCGTAGTGGCGCTCCTCCTGCGAACCCGGGTCATCCTGATGCGCAACCTCGGCTCGTTTCAACGCGTCTTCCGCCTCCAACAGCTTGGCCGGCGTGAGTGTTCTTGCATCGCTGCGCGCGGCGACATCGTAGGTGCGACGCGCATCAACCAACTGCTGAGTGGCGGCCGTGGCCCCGCAAGCAACAGGCAAGAGTGCGAGCATCAAATAGGGTATTTTTCCGATTAGTTTCATTGTGCTACTCCTGCGGCTTCTTGGCTTAGTTCCTGAAGTTGTGTTTGCGCTTCTGCAACTTTGTGTTTTGATTCAGCGAATGTCGCGAGCTTGAAAGCCAGGTCAGCGTCGATCTTTGCCTCTCCCAACGCGAGCTTAGCTTCGTCCATGTCGTCATTAGCGATGAGTCGCTCGGCACGAGCCAAGCTGTTGTTGGCCATCTTCAAATGAAGGGCCGCCTGCGGGTCCTTTTCTGCCCCTACCGCTTGAGCGGCAGCCGCCGATGAGCGCGCATCTGCGACGCTCTGAGTTGGGACCTGAGCCCCAGCACAACCAAGTGCCGACGATACGCCTATCGTGAGCAGTCCTAAGACTTTGGCTTCTCTTCGAAACCGATTCAAGAGCAACATAAATTCTCCTAATATTTGAGTAAACTGCTCGCGCGAAAGACGCGTGCTCCCCCCACGTGTGCAAGGGGCGCGCCAAGAGCTAGGCGGGGCGGAATGGCGCAGTATTTGGAGCTTGACGTTACATTTCGTACCGACGGAAGGCTAACGCTTCGCACGCTAGCCTCAGTGGGGCATTGCGCCACGGGCTCAATCAGTCACCGACGCGATCAGCACGCTCGTAACCGTCGAGCTTCCGATAGAGCGTTCGCCTATCCAGCTCGAGCACCTTGGCCGCCTGCGTTTTGTTGCCAGAAACCGCGCTAAGCACCCGCAAAATATAGCGTTTCTCAAGCTCCTCGAGCGACACGAGCTCCTCGGGATTGCTGCCACTGATGACAAGCTGCGTGCTTTGGTGAGATTGGATCTTCTCGGGCAGGTCTTCCACGCCAATCTCATCAAATTGTGCCAATGCCATCGCACGTTCGATGGTATTTTCGAGCTCGCGAACATTGCCAGGCCAATCGTAATCCAGCAGGCGCTTGGCGGCGGCGGAAGAGATCCCCTTCATCGGGTGAGAACTCCTCTTTGCGATCATGGCCAAGAAATGCTGAGCCAACAGCAACACGTCGCTGCCCCGGGAGCGCAGCGGCGGGGAATGCAAGCGCACCACGTTGATGCGGTAGTAAAGATCCTCACGAAATTTTCCCTCCTCCACTTGGCTCTCAAGATCCCTATTCGTCGCGACAACCAGCCGAGCATTGAATGGTATCTCTTGCGAACCTCCCACCGGCCGCACCTTGCGCTCCTGCAAAGCTCGCAACAGCTTAACCTGCATGCCCAAGGACATTTCGCCGATCTCATCCAGAAATAGCGTTCCTCCGTTTGCTTGCCTCAGCAGTCCTTCGCGCGCCTGCCGCGCATCGGTGAAGGCGCCTCGTTCGTGCCCGAAGAGCTCGCTCTCCAGGAGTTCCGACGGCAGCGCTGCGCAGTTAACAGCCACAAAGGGCCCCAGGGCGCGCTCACTCGTCTTATGCAAGGCATGGGCGATCAGCTCCTTTCCGGTGCCGCTTTCGCCCGAGACCAAAACGGTAGCGTCGCTGCTGGCTACCCGCTGAATCAAACTCGACAGTTTCCTGATGGCCGAACTCTCGCCAATCATGCCCTCGATGCCCACGTGCTCCGTGGACGCCAATCTGAGCCGCCGAACCTCTCCTTTGAGCTCTCGATGCAGCGCGGCGCGTCTCACGGAGAAACTCAACAAATCCATATCAATCGGCTTGGTAATAAAATCGTAGCCGCCCGCCCGAATCGCACCCACCGCCGTATCCAGATTGCCAAAACCGGTGACCACGATAACCGGCACATCCGCTCGGTTCTCCCTCACCCATTCACACAACGTGAGGCCGCTCTCGCCATTCAGCTGCACATCGACCACAACCACGTCAAAGTCTTCCGCTGCCAAGAGCTCATAGGCGGCGGTCAGCGTTGAGCACGATTCAACTTGATTCCCCTGCCCTTCTAGACATTCACGAAACAGCGCACAGACATCTGGATCATCGTCGACGGCTAGTATTCTATTCATGGTTTCACTTGACTCGGGGGCGACACCTGCCTCTACGCGCAGTGAGCAATTTCAGTGCCAGCTCGACAGATCAGCCCCAACGGGGCGTTTGTGCACAACTTTGCGCACGTAACCTCTATT
Organism: uncultured Polyangiaceae bacterium; assembly: GCA_964609655.1. GTDB lineage: Bacteria > Myxococcota_A > Polyangia > Polyangiales > Polyangiaceae > JBBRRP01. The sequence goes on from CAZSUA010000020.1 coordinate 28,390, forward strand.
TTTTATCACGGAAGCCCTGGGCTGGGGTGGCATATTGCCTCACTGTGACAAATAGCGCCCGAAATACGACTCACCGCTCTCAAGCTGCCGAGGGGTTGTGTTCGGGCCCGACACTGTCCAAGTAAACGGACAAGTCGTTGACCGACTTGCGGGAAGCATCCATGTCGGCGCGACCGGCTCCGAGCTCCAGAGCCCGGCCGATGTCTGTGATGCCCTGAAATCCAAAACTGGCGCCCACGCCGCGCATGGCGTGGCCCAAGCGCTCAACGATCTCAAATTCACCCCTACCGAGGGCGTCCAGCATCGTGATGACATCGAGCCTACGGTTCTTTAGAAACGGCGGGATGAGCGCCGCTAACTTAGGATACGCCAGCGTAAGGTTTGGGTCCTTCTGTGCGGTCTCGACCACCGACGGTCCCGGGGTCGCGAGAACAGTCGAATACTCCTTGATCGCTCGCAACAGCACTTCTTGTTTGATCGGCTTCGTCAAGAAACCCGTGCAGCCCGCGGCTAAGCACTTCTCGCGATCTCCCTTCAGGGCAGAGGCGGTCAGCGCCACGATCGGGGTAGGGGTTCGACCGTTCACTCGTTCCCATTCCCTGATCGTCCGCGTCGCGGTCAATCCGTCCATGACCGGCATTTGGCGATCCATCAACACCAGGTCGTAGTGGCTCGCTTTAAACATTTCGCAAGCGACGGCTCCGGTCTCAGCGATTTCAAGCCGGTAGGGTGTGTCCTGCAAGTAAGCCAGCGTGATCGTTGCGTTATCCGGGGAGTCCTCGACCAAAAGGATCTGTAGTGCAGGCAACGGTCGGTCGAAACCCATGCCACTCGACACTTCCAGCGGTGCATGAGGCTCTGCCCACATTTCGAACGGGGCGACGAAAGAGAATACACTTCCTTTTCCGAGCGTGCTTTCGCACGAAATGCTCCCACCCATCAGCTCCACCAAACGCTTGGAGATCGTGAGACCGAGCCCCGAACCCCCGAATCTGCGGGTGGTGGAGGAGTCCGCTTGTGTGAATCGCTCAAATACCCGGTCCAATTTCTCAACCGGAATTCCGACGCCGGTATCCGAGACCGTGAAGCGGAGTGCCGCTGGGACACAGGAATCCAGCTCGCGCGTGACGCGCAGCGACACTTCACCCTCTTCGGTGAATTTGATGGCGTTACCGACCAAATTGAGCAGCACCTGCCGCAGCCGTGTCGGATCGCCGACCAGGCTGGTTGGCACGTCCGGCGCGACCTCACACACGAGGGCCAAGCTCTTCTCGCGTGCCCTGCCTTCGACCATCTCCGTCACTTTCTCCAACAGGTCCTTCAACGAGAAGCCCGTCTGTTCCAGCTCAAGCTGCGACGCCTCGACCTTAGAGAGATCAAGGATATCGTTGATCAGATTCAGCAGATTATCGCCCGCCCGTCGAAAGATCTGCACGTACTTGTCTTGCTGAAGGGAAAGCTCGGTCTTCGCCAGCAGATCGGCAATGCCCATGATGGCATTCATCGGCGTTCGGATTTCATGACTCATGCTCGCCAGAAACTCCGACTTAGTACGACTCGCGCTCTCAGCCACGGCCTTGGCCTGCTTCAATTCCAGCTCGACGCGCTTACGCTCCGTGACGTCGCGCGCGGCAGCGAAGACGCCTTGCAGAGTGCGATCACGATCATAAAACGTGGTCGCGTTGTAAGACACCACAGTCTTCTTCCCATCGCGAGCGAGCGCCGTGAGCTCATAGTCAATGACCTTCTTTTCGCTCAAGACGCGGTGGATCCCTGCCTCGGCCCGCTCCGGATCGGTAAAACATACCTTAAAGGGGGCCCCGATCAGTTCGTCGCGAGTGAAACCGGTGAGCGCCTCCATCTGCTTATTAACATCCGTAATGATACCAAAGGGGTCGGTGGTCATGAGCGCATCCGTGTTGGATTCTATGAGCGATCGCGTGTAAAATTGCTGGTCACGAAGGCGCTGATCCAGCTTTTTTCTTTCTGCCTCGATTTGCTGGCGCGCCGTATTGTCCGTGCCGATCAGAAGGTAACCGATAATGGCTTCCTGTGCGTCGCGCAGGGCTGTCACCGACACCACCGCTGGGAACCGGCTGCCATCCTTGCGGATGTACGTCAGCT
>CAZSUA010000021.1:0-21578 GCA_964609655.1 uncultured Polyangiaceae bacterium
TTATCGTGGTGGGTGAGTCCGCGCGTCAGCTTGCGTTGCCCCCCGAGTCTGAACTTGACGCCGTGGAAAGCGTAGCTTTCGACGGCGCGCCCGATATCTCGATAGAAGTCGATGCTCCGAGCCCTTCAGCTGAGATGCTGGGAGCAGCGCCGTCTGAGGAGATTGAGGAAGCGGATGCTGATGCCTTGCTTGAGCAGCGGCGTGATAAGCCGCCGCCTCCGCCGAAACGTCGCACTGCTACTGCTACTGCTACTGCTACGGTGGATGCGGGTGGGCCGCGTACCAATCCGCCCGAAAAGCCGAAACGTCGACGCCCTTGGTGGGAGGAGGTTTTCTCCGACGATTTTCTGCGAGCGGAGCGTTTGCTCACCGACATTCAGGTGAAGCGCGAGGTGGATTTTATTGAGAATTCGCTGGCGCTCGATGCGGGTGGCAGCGTGCTCGATCTCGGATGTGGCACTGGCCAACATGCCGTTGAGCTCGCGAGTCGAGGTTATGGTGTGGTGGCGTACGATCTTTCGCTCGATCAGTTGGCGGTGGCTGCGGATGTCGCGCAGGAGCGTGTTCAGAGGCTGAGCTTGTTGCAGGGCGACATGCGCGAGCTGGCCTTCAACGAGATGTTTGATGGCCTCTACTGTTGGAACACGACGTTCGGCTATTTCGAGGAGGAGAAGAATTTCGCGGTGGCTCAGCGCATGTTTCAGGCGTTGAAGCCGGGTGGGCGTCTGGTATTAGACGTTGCCAATCGCGATTATTTAGCTGGGAATTCTCCGTGCCAAGTCTGGTACGAAGGGCAGCGTTGCGTCTGCATGGATGACGCTAATCTTGATTTCATCACGAGTCGGTTGAAGATCAAACGCAGCGTCATCTTAGATGACGGCCGAACCCGGGAATGCAGCTATTCCTTGCGAGTCTACGGTTTGCACGAGCTTGGGAAGCTGCTCCACGACGTCGGCTTTCGCATCGCCCAGGCCAGCGGCCATCCCGCCACCCCTGGCGTGTTTTTTGGCCAATCCTCACCCCGGATCATTATCCTCGCGCAGAAGCCGTAGGGCATTTGGGAGCATATTGAGGGCGATCCCTAGAGCATCCGCTGGCTGGACCGTGACAGGACAGAAGTCCACATGCTTAAGCTGCCCTTAATAGCCACTATCCGCAAGTTAGCTGCTGCGCTCGTGGGTATACCGCTAGCCGTGAGTTGTGGCGGCCAAACCAGCGGTTCGGGCCCGGGTCTCGAACCAACGAATGCTGGTTCATTACCCACGCCGTCCGGGACTGACGGCCTTCAGCCTGGTGCCCCACCGGTTACTACAAGTCCTGCCAGCAATGTTAGCCCATACTCGATCGAGGATTCGGAGAAGTGCGCAAAAGGGCCGGGAGTGCTGTGTACCACAAATCAGGACTGCGCGGGATCCGAGGCGTGTCTGTGTCGGCCGGTACGTGAAAGTCGATGCGTGCAGGCAGAGTGTCGAGGCCATTCTGATTGCAAAGAAGGTAAGTGCATCGAGACTGTTCTCCGCGAGGATTGCACGAATCCGGCCGTGACCGTCGCGTACTTTTGCTCGACGGCTGAGGACGAGTGCGACCCGATGAAACCGGCTGCTACCGGGTGCCGAGAGCTTGAAGCGTGCCGCTACTCTCTTCCGAGTCGGGCGTTTCGATGCCATTCTTTTTGCAATTTGTAACGATCTCAAGCGTGGAAGTAGTTCAACCCGGGCCCTATATCCACGAGTTTGGCCCCATTTGGTCGATGCAGCGCTGAGCGTGTTGAGTGATCGAAAGCCCACCTACATCTTCGATGCAGTCGATATGAGCCAGTCCATCCAAAACAAGGGGCTACTCTTCGAGCGCAATCTCTTGGCCACGGTGACCTATGAAGATGGAGTCCGGTTCACCGTCAAGCAGGCCAAATTTCGTCGAAATCTCCCATCCTGCGTGCGAACGGCAGTCGGGGTTTTGCGGAGCTCCACCTGGGTGCACAGCCCGAAATGAAGGTCTGCCCCTCGTCGATTGATCCCACAAAGTGCGGATAAGCACACACAAAAGCACAAAGTGCGATCTGTCGAATGCTGCGGTGGCCAAACTAGCTAGCACGCGTGTACTCGCGCCCGTGCTCAGTGTAGAAGAATTGCTGTGAGTCTAGAGCGAGAGCTTTCGCAGCAGTTTCCTCACTTGTCGGTGAGCTCTCAGCCGAGGGAGCTTGCACAATACAGTCGCGACCTCTGGCCGCGGCGGTTAATCCAGATGCGTGCGGGGGAGCTCCCGGCGAGCACTCCGCTCGTGGTCTGGCCGGAGCGCACCGAGGACGTCGGTGAAATTCTCGCGTTTGCGCGCGAGAAGGGGCTCAAGTTGGTGCCGTATGGCGCTGGAAGCGGTGTGTGTGGTGCCATCCTGCCGGATGCTTCTACGCTGGTGATGGACCTGAAACGCCTTCGATCCTTCTCGATTCAGGAGGGTGGCCAGTTTGTTGACGTAGCGCCGGGCGTCATGGGCTTGCCATTTGAAGAGGAGCTACAGCGGCGTGGGTTTACCGTGGGTCACTTTCCCTCGAGCATTTTGTGCTCGACCGTAGGTGGCTGGGTTGCCGCACGGGGTGCGGGACAATGCTCGGGTAAGTACGGAAAAATTGAAGACATGGTGGCAGGTCTCAGCGTCGTCACGGGTCTCGGCGAGCTGGTGCACGCGCGCTATCGAAGCACCGCACCCAATTTATTGCCGCTGCTCGTCGGCTCGGAGGGCACGCTCGGCATTTTGACGAATGCTACGTTGCGCTTGCACCCAAAGCCGGCTGCGCAGGGCTTCTTGGCATTTGATTTTTCGTGCATGGAGCAGGGCATGCAGGCCCTGAGGAGTATCTTTCAACACGGGCTGCGCCCCTCGGTGACACGGCTCTACGATCCCCTCGATTCGTGGCTCTTCGAACAGTCCGGCAAGAAACACCAGGCTGAAGCTCCGGGCCCGATCGCGGAACGCGTGAAACACGCCGCGCTCCGGAAAGCGCTTCAGTTTTCAAAGGTTGGGTTCAGCGCACTGAAAGCCGTGGAGGGGTTCAACCTCGTGCGCTGTCTGCTGATCCTCGTGTTTGAGGGTAAAAACGAGGAAATTGCCGCAGACATGGAACGAGCGCGCGCGTATTGTCGCGCGGAGTCTGGTCTGGATCGGGGAGCCAAGCCGGCTGAGCGCTGGTTTGCTCACCGCTACGCTGTGAGTTTCAAGCAGTCGGGCGTATTCCGCGCGGGTGCTTTTTCGGACACTTTCGAAATCGCAGCGAGTTGGTCCAAGCTCAACGCGGTCTACGACGCCGTGCGCAGTGCCGTTTCGGAAGAAGCGTTGGTGTTGGCGCACCTGAGTCATGCCTATCCTGACGGCTGCAGCATTTATTTTACGTTCGTTGGTTCTGCGCACAACGAAGCCGGATCTCTGGCAAAGTATGATCGTATTTGGCGGCTTGCGCTCACTGCCGCACTAGCGACGGGCGCCACCATTAGCCATCATCACGGCATTGGCCGCAGCAAGCTCGCGTTCTTGCACGAAGAGTGGGGGCATGGGGGCGCGCTGTTGCAGAAAGCCTTGCGTCAGGCTTGGGATCCTGAGGGCCTGCTAAACCCGGGCAATCTTCTGCCGAGCCAGGTCGGCGCTCGCGACGCATTGAACATTGAGCAACCCAAAGGGCCACGTATCAGCCTCGATGAAGCGTCACTTTCGGTAACCGCTGATGGCGATTTGGCGGTTGGGGAAGTGGAAAGATTTGCTGAAGCGCAAGGCTTGAAGCTCCAGTTTGCCGAAAGTTGCAGAGCGTTGCCAGTGGCCGAGTGGGTGGGGCAAGGCATGCCCGGGAGCTTGGACTTCTGGCGGGATCCGGTGATTCAACCGCTTTCTGGGCTATCGGCGCGCTTGGCTTCAGGCCATAGGCTCCACATCAAGTCCGTGCCACGCCGCGCCACGGGGCCAGATTTGCGAGCCCTGTTCGTTGGAATCCACGGTCAGATTGGAGATGTCGAGCAAGCAACGTTGCAGCTCTCCAAACGTGAGGCGCCTGCTGTGCGCGAATTCAAGACCGAGCTAGAGCGTGAACCTCCGCTTTCAGAGGGGGAGCGTTCGATTTGGGTTCGCATTGCCGCGAGCTGTACCCGTCTCGATTCCTGAGTATGTGATCAAGCGCTCTCTGGTGTGAATGGCGGAGTAAGGCCTTGGAGCGCTATCTCAACGCGTTCACGATCAGCAGGATCAAGCGGTGCGCCCTCCGCGCGGTGTAAGGCGTATTTTAGAACAGACGCTTCGATCGCACTCAGCGCCACCGTGCGCGAATAACCTATTTCCTTCACCTGGTAACGAATCAGAACCTGACCATCTTCGAGCAGCTGCTCGCCGGTCAGTTCCGCGCGCGGGCTCCTATCGCCCAGCAGCTGGCGGATGATGCCGCGGAGCTTGCTCGCACGGCGTCGGGCACGCGTGGCCTTAGGATCGGTGAAAAGCGCAAAAAACCGATTGCGCGAATAACTATTCGGCGCGAGCACCAACGCGCAAAGCAGCGCCTCGGCGCCTGGGACGTGCTGGCTCATACGGCTCTCAATGAGCTTCCTCGAGCCGCATGGCTTGATCCCACGCGACCACGGCATCCACGAGCTCTGCCAGATCCCCTTCCATCACTCGATCCAGTTTGTAGAGCGTGAGCCCGATGCGGTGATCGGTTAGCCGGTTCTGTGGGAAGCTATACGTCCTGATTTTTTCAGAACGATCGCCAGCCTTCACCATACTGCGTCGTTCGTCCCGAATGAGGTCGGCTTGTTTCTGTTGCTCAAGATCAAGGAGCCGGCTTCGCAACACCTTTAGGGCCTTCGATTTGTTCTTGATCTGACTGCGCTCATCTTGGCATTTCACGATCATCCCAGTGGGTAGATGCGTGACTTGAACCGCGCTGTTCGTCGTGTTGACACCCTGGCCGCCAGGTCCACCCGCGGCGGCAATGTCGAAGCGGAGCTCCTCTTCATTGAGCACGAAGTCCACTTCTTCAGCTTCGGGCAGCACCGCAACCGTGGCGGTAGAGGTATGAATGCGTCCCTGTGCCTCAGTTGCCGGAACTCGCTGCACCCGATGCACGCCGCCTTCAAGCTTCAAGCTGGAAAACACCCGATTACCCGTGACGAGTGCGATAATTTCTTTGAAACCGCCTGCCTGAGCCTCGCTCCTCGCCAGCACTTCAACTTTCCAATTTCGAGCTTCGGCGTAGCGCGTGTACATGCGAAATAGGTCCGCCGCAAAAAGCGCCGCCTCTTCACCGCCGGTACCCGCCCGGATTTCTAGAATGGTATTTTTCTCGTCGTTGGGATCGCGTGGAAGTAGGAGAACTTGGATCTTGGTCTCAAGCTCTGCCAGCTTCAGCTCCAGGCCCGGCAGCTCTTCTTGCGCCAGCTCACCAAGCTCCGGATCGGTCAGTGCCTGGCGGTCTTCATCAATCTGTCGCGAGAGTGTCTGCCACTCGCGAAATGCTGAAACCACGAGGCTCAGATGAACCCGTTCCCGATTGAGTTCGTTCAGGCGTTTGGGATCGCGGTTGATCGTTGGATCGCAAAGGAGTTCATCGATCTCCTCTGAGCGCCGGCTTAGGGACTGCAGTTTCTCGATCGGGATCATGGGCGCCAGGCGATCAGAGCATCAGTGGGCTCTTTCGAGTATAGCCCGCCGAGCGGACAAACTTTCGCCGGGCCTCGCAGCTTGTTAGCAAGCGAGGCTGGTGCCTTCGACTCGGCCAGCTCAGGCCGGGTTGGTAGCGTAGCGGCGGCGGAATCGATCAACGCGACCCTGAGTATCCACGAGGCGCTGCTTACCCGTGAAGAAAGGATGGCAAGCCGCGCAGATGTCGACCGCGAGCTCCTTCCGCGTCGAACGCGTCTGGAAAGTGCTTCCGCAGGCGCAGGTGGCAGTGGCGGGCTCGTATTCGGGGTGAATGCCGTCCTTCATGGCTCTATGGCTCTCTCTCGATCAGGTGGGGGTCGGCAGGTGCCGGGGAGGGCGGAACCTAGCTCCGCGCCCGAGGAGGAGCAAGCCCCCCCCGGAATCAAGGTGGCCCACGGGCCTTGTAGGGGTGTGGTCTTCAATGGGTTCTGGCGGCTCCTAAGGGTGGTAAGCTCGGGGCTCCTGTCTCATGAGTGGCGCTTTGGACAACGTAGTAGAAGTGCGCGAGTCGGCATTGCGCGTTGCCAAGTGGCTGGTTGAAAAGAGTCAACCGGACCAGGCTGTCCAGCTTCTGTGTGTTTGGGCTGCAACGGGCCCTAACGATCAACAAGGGCAAGCGTTGCTCGCTGAGGCGCTGCGCATCGATCCCAGCGCTCGTGTTGCGCAAGAAGCTTTTGAGCACATGGAGGGGATGGCAGGTGCGCATCCCGCACTCGCTGAAGCGCGTTCCGCTTTTGGGGCTGAAGGCCTCGCAAAGCTTGAAGGCGAGATGCGGCGGCCGAATTTTCGGCGTGCGCAGATGGGTTTCAACAACAACATCAAGTGTCAGGAGCAGGTTTTTCACGTCCAGACAGAAGATTCTGGACTCGATCAACCTCATATTATCACCCATCTATTTGCTGACGGTGGTCGCGTGATCAAGAGCCACAAGCGCAGCTACGCCCAGGCCGTTTCCCGCACAGATGTGGCCGAGTTTGTTCGCTCGCTCATGAAGGCCCAACACCTGGAGATGGTCTTAGCGCTGCGAGAAGGTAAATTTAACGAGATTATTGCGGGGCGTGCGGTCGGCGGCGTCGAGCTTCTAGTGAACGCACCCAGCGTGGATGCGATGAAGATCGCGAACAAGCGCCAACAACGCGCGACGCTCATTCGGCCTCCCGAGACGGCTCCGGCGTCGTCCCGGGGTGAGCAGGCGTTGCCGCTCATGAAACGGGCAGGTGCACCACAGAAGTCGCTCTTCACGCTGCACGTTCTAAGAAGCCTGGCAGGTGGTCCCGATCGTTATTCCCCAGCTGGTGAGAGTGCAGTGGTCGGTTCTGCTGGAGATATACAGCTTCACGGCGAGGTGTTCTGCCATCCTCGCGAAGCCCAGCTGAGCTACAAAGACAGCCGGCTTTGGCTTGAGGATCTCGATGGCGGTAACGGCGTGTTCTTGCGAATTAGAACCCCGGTTGAATTGGATTTCGGAGATGAATTCGTCGTGGGCGATCAGCTGCTGCGCATCGACAAGAATCCGGTTGCAGATGACGGACCCGACCCCGCGCCGACGTATTTCTATTCGTCACCCAAGTGGCAATCGTCGTTTAGGGTGACCCAAATGATCGAGAATGGCGCCCAAGGAGCCTGCAGTGTCGCGCGCGGCAAGACACTTCAGGTTGGCTCTGCCATTGGCGATATGCTGTTCCCGGATGACCCGCTCCTCTCGGAGCAACACTGTGTGGTGGAGGAGCAAGCCGGAAGTGTGGTGCTTTCTGATCTTGCTTCACGCACGGGGGTGTTCGTACGGATCCGGGGTGAACAGGAGCTTGCCCACGGAGATGAGCTGCTGATCGGCCGAACGCGGCTAGTTGTGGATCTCACGTCCGGCCAGGCTGCCTAGCCTGGCCCCACAAAAAAATGACGGCCAGGAGAGTTGCCTCTCCCAGCCGAACATCATCCAACCGCAATGCGGTCGCTCGTATTACTCTGCAGCAGGAGCAGCGTCAGTTGCCGGAGCAGCGTCAGCAGCCGGAGCCGCGTCAGCGGGAGCCGCGTCAGCAGCCGGGGCAGGAGCAGCTTCTTCAGCAGCAGCAGCAGCAGGAGCGGCCGGAGCTTCGGCCTCAGGGGTGGCAGCGCCACCGCAAGCAACGAGCAGAGCGGCCATCGGGAGAGCGAGTAGAATCTTCTTCATATGAGGTTCCTCCTAAAAACTGACCCGCGGGATTAAGTAGTTGCGAGTCCAGCCCCCACCAGACGCTCCACCCCCTCAGGATGGCTCACCCGGACTCGATCTTCGGCCCATTGGCTGAATTGGGACTTAGGCTTGGCCTCTATAAATGAAGGTAAACAACCAAGACCGACCCTAGTTTTGCGCGGCTGAGCTGAAAGACGCGGCTCACGCGTCCATACTCAACCCCCATGCCCCGTTTCCCCGCGTCCCGAGGCCACCTCAGATTGGTGGCAGAGTCCGGCCCCGGTGCGGCCGGCCCACTTCCGTCGGTGGTCGCAGCGCTCGGAGACGATCAGCTGGTGGTGTTGATGCGCCAAGGAGATGCGGTCGCATTCGAGACCCTCTACCGGAGGCACGCGACGTTCGCAATCAACCTGGCAGTGCGGATTCAGGGCAACGCGTGCGACGTCGAGGACGTCGTGCACGATGCTTTCTTACGGGCGGCCCAACGGACCGATGCCTTGCGGGATCCTGGGGCCTTTCGACCGTGGCTAGGGTCGATTGTGGTTCGCTTGGTTAAGACGCGGTTGCGCCGTGGCAGGCTGATGAATGTTTTCGGGATTGGTCTAGGCCAGCGTGCTGCGGCGGACCTCTTGGATATCGATATGTTGGTTTCGAGTGACGCCGGGCCCGAGGCGCGCGCGGAGCTGTTTCAGGTTTACACGGCCCTTTTGGAGTTGCCGGCGGATGATCGAATCGCTTGGACGCTGCGCTACGTGGAGCACCACGATTTGCAAGGCGTCAGCCAGCTCGCTGAGTGTTCGGTGGCGACGGCGAAACGACGCATTTCACGCGCACAAACTCATCTGCTCGCGAAGTACCGCAACCCGGCCTCCGAGGATGATTCAGAAGAACCGAGTACGTCATGACATCGCAGTTACCTCGAATCGATCCCACACTCTTGAAGAATGTCGGAGCCCAAGCGGCTGTGGAGCGCATTTGGCAAAGGCTCGAAAACGAAGCTCCGCTAGCTAGTTATTCACGAGGTTCACGCGTGTGGGCGCTCGCCTTGGCGAGTGTCACCTTTGCGGCAGGCTTGTGGCTGGGGATGCAGCTGAACGGGAACAGACACGAAGTTCCTTCAGCCCAAGTGGCAGCTGAGCCAGCCACACGTCTATGGCCCGTTTCCGGCGCAGTAAAGGAAAGCGCCGCGATCGCTCGTAGTGAACCGGCGGCGGCAGGGCGTGGGGCCAAGCGAGCTGCCGCTTCAGGAGTTTCGAAGACCACTCGGCTGGCACCGCTTGGAAGTGAGCAAGCAGAGGTTCCTCTGCCGGCCCCTGGCCCCACGGCTTCCACCAATGCTTCGGGTGGGTTGGGGTCGCCGGAGTGGATGCGACTGGCCAATCTTGGGGATTATGTGAGCGCGCTCCGGGCAGTCGAAGAAGAGGGCGGATTTGATCAACTTTTGGCAACGGCGACGGCGGATCGATTGATGGCTGCCGTGGATGTTGCGCGGGCGACTGGGCAAAAAGGCCGTGCTTTGCAGGCACTCCGCAGAGTTCTCGGGCAGTTTTCCGGTAGTCCCGAAGCCCCGCTCGCTGCTTGGACCCTCGGGAACATGTTAGAGCAGGCCGGCGACCCAGTGGGCGCGGCAGCCGCATTTGCTCAGTACCAGCGCTTGTCGCCGCAGGGGGATTTCGCTGAAGATGCGGTAGTCCGGCAGTTGGAAGCTCTGATCACGAAGGGTCAAGCAGACGAGGCGAGGCGGTTAGCTAAGAGCTATGAAGCAGAGTTCCCAGAAAGCTTGCGCCTGCGAGAGCTCGGCAAGCAGCTGCAGCAGCCAGTTGCCGCTACGCCAGAGGCCTACTCAAGCGCGCCGAATGAGGCAGGAACTGGGAGTGAAGCTGTGGAGGGGCAGGCTGCACCGGGGGCCGTGGTCCCAGGTGAACCTGCCGTTCGCTAGCCTACTTGTAGTCACTTTTTTCGGGCTGTCAGCGGTGGCCCATGGCGCTCAGCCGAAGCATGGTGAAAGCTCGCTCCGAGGTCAGCCCAGACTGGGTTCGCTCGCGAAGGCTTCGCCCGCCATTCTCGTTGAGATTGACGCTGCCGCGGAGCTTTTTCTAGATCCCGTTCTCACGCGCAGATTGATCGCGTTGGAGCTGGGCGAAAGCCAGCTTTCCGAGTTTGTTGATGCGGAAGGCAAGCGGTTCCCACCAACACTGTTCTTTCGTATCAGCTCAGAGGCCTCGCTGGCTCTCGTTGAACTTTGGGAGCGTGGTCACCTCCACGGATCGCGGCGTGTTTCGCTGCAGGGTAACCCTCATCTGCGCGCGCGGCGAATTGCGCTCACCGCGGCAGAGCTGGGGATGCGTTTGCGTGCGCACTCACTTGCCCTGCTCGCCTATGAAGTGGAAAACAGACGCGCGGCTCAGCGGCGTTGGCAGGAGCAGCGTGCGGAGACGCGGCTGTCCATGCCAGCACTTCGTGCAGGGGCGTTCGGCGCGTTGGCAGGCGAGAGCGCGTGGCTGATGGGTGCGCGCGCCGAGCTGGTGCTGCGCTTGCCGGAGAATCTCGGCTTGGATCTCGCGGGTGCCTGGGCCGCAGGGCGAGCCTTCGAGGAGGGCGCTTCAGCGCCGTTAAACTGGTGGGAAGTTTCGATTTCGCCCCGCTATTCGACGAAGGTGGCGAACGCTTGGGTCGGCGCTATCGGGTTTCGCGTGGCGGCTGCGCTCACCGACATGAATCGAGCCGGCGGCAATCGAAACGTCGAGTGGACGGCGCGTGCCGCAATTGAGCCGGCTCTTGAATGGTCGAGCACGCCCGGGCTCATGCTGGGATTGCGCCCCGAGCTAGGGTGGCTACTTCGACCTATTCGGTGGCAGAACTCGGCCGGCGCAACGCCAGCCGAGCTTTCGGGCGCTTGGATTGGAGCCTCGGTGTTGGCTACGTTGGGCCCGAGCGAACACTAGAGCTCAGGCCCGTTGGACGTGGGCGTCTGGGCGAGCGTGGCGAGCAGCTTGTCGCGGAGGGCTCGCGAGAGCGTCACAAAGCGTCCCCGCAAAACAAAGGGTTCACCGTCGCGCTTGCAGCTCGTCACTTTGACTTGCACGCCTTCGCCATCTGGCAGAAGCGTGCCACGGAGCGTGGACCCCGGTGGAAAGGCGCGATCGGCGCGAAGCACCACATGCATCTCATCGATCTGAACGATCTGGGCATACCCCGAAGGGATTAATTGGACCCCTGCCATCAGGCTCCCCGGTACTTCCTAACAGCCTGCTGCGCCTCACGGGTCTCCTCGCGATCTTTCAGATATTGCCGTTTGTCGTGGTGCTTGCGACCTTTTGCAGTCGACACTTCCAGCTTTGCGTGGCGCCCTTTGAAGTAGAGCCGAGTCGCCACAAGTGTCATGCCCTCGCGCTCCAAGGCGCCCTTCAGGCGATCGATTTCGGTGCGGTGGATCAGGAGCTTTCGCGGACGCTTCTCTTCGTGAGCAAAGGCCGCAAACTTGAGCATCGGAATGCGCAACCCCTTCACCCAGGCTTCACCCCGCACATCGATGTCCACCCACGCGTCTGACAGATCGGCGCCGTGGTCGCGGAGCGCCCGCACCTCACTGCCGATCAACATGATCCCGGCTTCGAGCTTATCTCCGAGTTCGTATTCAAAGTTAGCACGGCGATTCTTCGCCACCAACGTGATGGCTCTCTCTGGCTTCTGACTTGCCTTGGCCATGCGGTGCGCGAGTCTGCCGTGGTTTTTCGCGCGCGAGAACCCAGCTCTGCACTTTTTCTTGCCGCCGACCCCGAGTTCAAGCTGCCGGTGCTATGGAAGGCGGCGCCAAGCATGCTGCCGACCATTCTAAAGGGTGCCACCACTCACAACCTCAAGGGCGTCGATCTTGTGTTAGAGCCGGGCCGCGTCATCGCCATCACCGGCGTTTCCGGTTCGGGAAAGAGCAGCCTCGCGCTCGATACGCTCTACTCAGAAGGTCAGCGGCGCTTTGTTGAGAGCTTCAGCCCCTACGCGCGGCAGTTTCTGGAACGCCTCGAACGCCCACCGGTGCTGAGCCTCGACCCTGTTTCGGCAGGGATTGCCGTGGATCGCAAAGCCCCCATCAAGAGTTCGCGTTCGACGCTCGCCACCATGGCGGATCTCGAACCGTACCTCTCGGCGCTCTTTCTGCGAGAGGCGCTGCCCGTGTGCCCCGCGCACGGGTGCGTTGCGGTCCGCTTGGAGCCGAATGGTGCCGCGCAATCGGTGCTGGAGCGTTGGCCGGGTCAGCGCGCCGTTGTAAGCTATCCGCTGGCTGTTCCGGACGTCGACGCCTATCTGGAGTTCAGGCAAGCGCTGCTGCGGGATGGGTACACGCGTTGGATCATTCAAGGTGAGGTGCGTGATCTCGAGCAGCTGAAGCCTTCCGAGGTGCTGGGAGCAAAGGAGGTTGGCGTTGTCCTGGATCGCTTGGCGCTCGGTTTGAACGCCTTGGAGCGCCTCGCGAGCGCGCTCGAAACAGGGTGGAATCGAAGTGCCGTGGTGGAGGTGACGAGCGATGGCGAGAAGCTTCGCCTCCCGCGAGGAATTTGCTGCCCTGTGGGTGGTGAGGTTTTTGAAGCAGCGCGGCCCGGGCTTTTTTCTTATGCGTCGCCGCTTGGAGCGTGTCCTAAGTGCCGCGGCTTTGGGCGCACGCTCGGGATTGATCTCGAAAAGGTGATCCCCGATGAGAGCCTGAGTCTCAAGTTGAATGCGATTCGTCCTTGGCGTGGGGACTCGACGACTTGGGAGCGGGACGCGCTGAAGAAGCTGTGTCAGCGTCATAAAATCGCCTGGGATCGGCCATTCCGTGAGCTTTCGAAAAAGGACCGTGAGCGGATCCTATTGGGCGATGGCGAGTTCTCAGAGACGACGTTTCCCGGCGTCATGGGTTGGTTTGCGTGGCTAGAAACACGGACCTACAAGATGCATGTTCGCGTCTTGCTCTCGCGCTACCGCAGCTACGATCCGTGCCAGGCCTGTGGGGGCAAGCGCCTCAATTCAGATGCGCTCGGGTATCAGGTTGCCTCGCAAACGCTGGCCGACATGCACGCCCTGGAAGTTTTCGAAGCCGAGAAACTGCTCGCTCGGTTGGAACCAAGAACCGTTCAAGGCCGCCTGATTCGCGAGGAGTTGCTGTGCCGCCTCCAGTATCTGTGCCGCGTGGGCCTGGGCTACCTTACCTTAGATCGACAAGCGCGCACGCTTTCGGGTGGAGAAGCTCAACGTGTCACGCTCACGGCAGCACTCGGCACGTCGCTCAACAACGCGCTATTTGTGATCGACGAGCCCACGGTGGGGCTGCATGCCTCGGATATCCTTCCGCTCACGGGCCTGTTCAGTGAGTTGGCCGAGCGAGGGAATACGGTCCTGGTGATCGAGCACGATCCGAGCGTGATTTTGGCTGCAGATCGCGTGATCGAATTGGGGCCCCAGGCAGGTCAGGCTGGCGGTGAGATCGTGGCTGATGGCACCCCCGCGCAGGTTATCGCGAAGACGACAGCCACTGCACGCGCGGTGCGGCATGTGGCACGCCGGACTCGAACGTTGCGCACGCCCAACAACTACCTAGAGATCACCGGCGCGACCGCCAACAACCTAAAAGCGTTGAACGTCCGGATCCCAACGGGCGTTCTCAGTGTCATCACGGGACCGAGCGGCTCGGGCAAGAGCACGCTGGCAGTCGATATCTTGTATCGAACTCTCGCCCGCCGCTTTGGTGAAACAGACGTGGAGAGTCCCGGGACTACGCTCGGCTTGCAGGCTCCAGAATCCGTGCAGAGCGTGGTGTTGGTGGATCAATCTCCGCTCGGGCGTACCTCGCGTGGCAATGCTGCCACCTACACTAAGGCCTGGGACTTCATTCGGGCGCGCCTCGCGGCCCAACCCGAGGCGGTGGTGAATGGGCTGTCCGCTTCGGATTTCTCATTCAACGTGAGTGGGGGGCGCTGTGAAGCGTGTTCGGGCGAAGGTTTTGAGACTGTGGAGATGCAGTTTCTCGCGGATGTTCGCTTGTTGTGTCCCGTGTGCCAAGGCAAGCGCTTTTCGGAGTCTGTTTTGGGGGTGAAGCTGAAGGGGCGAAATGTCGCGCAGCTGTTGTCTGAAAGTGTCGCGGCCACTTTGCAGCTCTTTGACGATGAACGCCAAGTGCAGCGGCGCCTAGGGCCGCTCGCGTACCTTGGGATGGGGTATTTGCCGCTCGGTCAAGCGCTCTCGACACTCTCGGGTGGCGAAGCGCAACGGCTCAAACTCGCGCGCGCGCTGGCGGAAGTGAAGCCTGGAGTGTTGTTTGTATTGGATGAGCCAAGCGCTGGCTTGCACGCGGATGAGGTCGAGCATGTTTTGAAAGGGGTGGATGCGCTGCTCGATGCTGGGGCGAGTGTGCTCCTCGTGGAGCACGATCTCGGAATCATTCGCAATGCAGACTATCTTATCGAGCTTGGCCCAGGCGGAGGCGCTCAGGGCGGCCAAGTGCTTGCAACTGGAACGCCTGAGCACATCGAAGCCGTCGATTGCCCGACAGGTCGTGCCCTTTTGGCGGCCAAGAACAGCCACAAGTTAGCGCGCCCACTCAAGAGTAAGCCAAAAAAGACCGCTATTTCAAGCGCGAGAGTGCTCGAAGTCGTGTCCGCTCGGGAGCACAATCTGAAAGGTGTTTCGGTCAAAATCCCCCATGATGCGCTGACGGTCGTCACCGGGCCGAGTGGCTCAGGCAAGAGCACCCTCGCCTTCGACGTGATTTTTGCTGAAGGTCAACGCAGGTTTCTCGAAACGCTCACTCCCTACGCGCGCCAGTTTCTCCCGAACATGCCCCGCCCAGATGTGGATCGCGTGGTAGGCGTGCCGCCGTCGATCGCGCTTGAGCAACGCACCACCCGGAGTAGCAAGAAATCTACGGTCGCCACGGTCACAGAAGCCGGCCACTACCTACGCCTGCTGTTTGCTAAGCTGGGGACTGCGCATTGCCCGAAGCACGATACAGCCATTGCGCCCAGCAGTCTGGAATCGGTTCTGAAATCGATCGTGATACGGCGCGGCCGCGTGTCTTTGTTGGCACCGGTGGTGGAAGATCGGAAGGGTACCTATCTCGATGTGTTTGCGGCGGCTGCACGGGCGGGAGTCGCTTACGCGGTGTGCGACGGGCAGCGAGTTGAAACGGCCGCGCCTCCGCGACTGACACGAAACCGGGAACACGCCATCGATCTGTTATTTGCCGAAAATATTGCCGCAAATAGCTTGCCGCGTGCCGAGCTGGAGCGAGCACTCTTTTGGGGTCACGGGTGCGTGAAGCTTCGTACGAGCCAAGGTGATGAGCTCTTTTCGACCCAGCTAGCCTGCCCGATTTGCGGCTTTGCTATACCCAAGCTGGATCCGCGCTGGTTCTCGTTCAATGCATTGCAGGGCAAGTGTGCGACGTGTGATGGCGATGGTGCGCTCGAAATTGGGGTGGTGAAACAAAAGAAAGGCGTGCCGCCGGTGGTGCGCGTGTGCCCGGATTGTGGCGGGAGCCGTTTGGCACCGATCCCGCGTTCGGTGCGGGTTCAAGGTTACCGGTTTGATGAATTCTGTAGTCTTTCCGTGGGTGAGGCCCGCGAGGTGGTGCGCGCTCTGGCAGCGCCTGGAGAGCAAGCCCTCATCCTACAACCCATCAAAGCCGAACTCGCACGCCGCCTGCAGTTTCTGGGAGATGTGGGTCTCGATTATCTGGCCCTTGGGCGTCCCGCACTCACGCTTTCGGGGGGTGAGCTGCAGCGGTTGCGCTTGGCGGCTCAATTGGGTGCGGGGCTCACGGGCGCACTGTACGTTTTGGACGAGCCCACGATTGGGCTGCATCCCCGCGATACTGGCCGTTTATTGAAGAATTTGCACAGCTTGGTCGCGTTGGGTTCGACCGTTTTGGTCGTTGAGCACGACGAAGAGACGATTCGCGCAGCAGATTTTCTGATCGATGTCGGGCCGTGTGGCGGCGCCGAGGGTGGTCAGATCGTCGCGGCGGGTTCAGCTCAATCCGTATTGGAGAACCCAGGATCTCCTACCGGGCGTGCGCTCAGTTCGCCACCCGAGTGTCGAGTCGCGCGTTCGCTGGAAGAGAGTGCTTGGCTGGAATTGCGTGGTGTGAGTGAGCACAATCTTCAGAGCGTTGATGTGCGATTCGCCAAGGGGCGCTTCAATGCGGTTGCTGGGGTGAGCGGCTCAGGAAAAAGCACGCTGGTTCGCCAGGTGTTGCTGCCTGCGCTGCGCCAGAAGCTTAAGCTCGAGACAGAGACGCCAGGCAAGTTCAAAGCCTTGCGCGGGATCGACGGCATCGTTCGAGCCTGCGTCGTGGATCAATCACCGATAGGCCGCACACCGCGTTCCACACCCGCCACGTTTCTCGGGATTTTTGATGCAATTCGTGCACTCTTTGCCCAGGCGCCTGAGGCCCAAGTCGAAGGTTTCGGCCCCGCGCGTTTTTCGTTCAACAGCAATGCGGGTGGCCGCTGCGAAGTGTGTGAGGGCCAAGGCTTTATCACGCATGAGATGAGCTTTTTGCCCGATGTGGTCACGCCGTGCGGCGCCTGCGAGGGTCAACGATTTGAAGCTCGCACGCTCAAAGTACGTTGGGCTGGGCTCAATATCGGGCAAGTTCTGAGGTTAACGGCAGAGCAGGCGAGCGGATTCTTTGCCCAACATCCGGCGATTGTGCAGCCACTCCGAACACTCTGCGAGCTTGGGGCAGGCTACATTGCACTTGGCCAAGGTTCGCACACGTTGTCGGGTGGGGAAGCGCAACGCTTGAAGCTTGCGGCAGAGCTGACGGCGAGCCGACGCCATGAGCCCACGCTCTACGTGTTGGATGAACCGACCACCGGGCTGCACCTGTCCGACGTTGGCAAGCTGATCCGTGTGCTCGACAGGCTCGTCGAACGTGGTGACACGTTGGTGGTTATCGAGCATCACCCACTCGTCCTCGCGGGTGCAGACTACCTGGTTGAACTCGGTCCCGAAGGCGGCAAGGGTGGGGGGCGAATCGTGGCGGCGGGAACGCCCAAGGAAGTTTCACGCATGAAGACAGCTACGGCACCTGTTCTGAAGCGGCAGCTCGGGGCCATCAGAACGAGCGGACGTGCTCTCGGTTCAAGCGGTCGATAGTGGCTAATTGAGCAGGGAATCTCCAATCACCGACAGGATCGCTACTTGGATTTCCAATTGCCGGTCAGGGCGTATCGGATGCCCGTTTCTCTCGGCAAGCTCGAAGCGGTCCGACACTTTTTCGCCGATTGTTTTCACTTGGCATCCGACAATCTGCACGTTCGCGTTGAACAGCGCTTGCGTAAGCGCCAACAGCAGGCCAGGGCGATCAGAACTCTGAACTTCCAACGTTGAGAAGCTCCCGTCCTCGCTTTGCGAGAAGCGCACGCGCGTTTCGCCTCCTGTGCCAACACTTCGCGGCGGAGCAACCGGCGCTGACCGCCCCTCCAACAATTCTATCAGGGTTGCCTTCAGCGCTAAAAGCTCGCCTGGTAGCACACTCAAATGCTGAGCCTGGGTCGACACACGTCGCACCCAAAACAAATCCACTGCCTCTTTCACGCCGTCGGTTCGGGCGCGCGTGTAGGCCTCGGCGTCGATCACGTTGAAGCCTTGCGCATAGAGTGCTGCGCTGATGGTCGCCAATAGCCCTGGGCGATCTTCTGCGACCACACACAAAGCTACGGCTTCTGGCCGATCGCTCGGGAACGCTCCCACACTCACGAGCGAGCCGTCTCGGAGAGCCGCGATTCTTGAGTGAGCGAGCTGCATATCAGGCGAAGCCCGCCGAACGTAGGCTGCTGGCATGCTGGTCAGAAACGGATCCGAGGTGTTGGTCACGGGCGCCAGGTTAGCTTCGCAATCCCCGGAATTCGGGAAAGTTTCTGTATTGAGTCGCCTGGCTTGTTATGGGGGCGCGGCTGGGGCTCCCGCGTCGGCAGGTGCCGCATTTGGGGGAGTGGGCTGGGGAAAGCCGGGCCAGGGCGGCAGCGCAGTTGGAAACACCGAAGGCAGTGCCGTGGGTATGCTGATGGCAGAAGGAAACCCGCTCGGCAGGCCGCTTGGCAGAGGAATGGAGAACGGTGGCGGCGCGCTCGCTGCCGCTCCGGCGTCGGGCGCGCCTGAGTTGGCCGGGCGCGGACGCGTGGGCGCCTGCGCTGGAGGGCGTGGGTAAGTTGCTGTTGCGTGAGGGTTGCTGGCTGCTGAAGCGGGAGTCGGAAATTCAGGCTTGACGTCCACGGCTGACTCGCTTGCTGGTGCGGTGGCAAGCGGCTCCACAAGTGGCCAGGTGCTGTCCGTTTCTGATGGGAGTTGGAAGAAATAGATCACGCCGATCGCGACGCCCAACAGCAAGGCAACGACACCGAGGATCACGATGGGTGCGTTGGACCGACGAGGTTGGCTTGCCGTGGGTGAGGGAAAATGCTGGGGCGGATTTGGATTTGGATTTGAGCCTGCGGCGGAATTGGCAGGCCCGCGCTCGGGCTCACGAAGTGCCACTTGGCCGGCGGGAAAGGTGCTGGCACGGGCGATTTCTGCTTCGATCAGTTGGGTGGAGACGCGCACCGTCGCACCGGGCCCAGAAGCCAAGAAAGGCAGGAGCGCTTCCTTGAATGCTCCGGCAGTTTGAAAGCGTTGCTCACGATTGAGGCTGAGCGCCCGCATCACGATCGCTTCGAACCCTTTTGGCAAACCCGGTATGAGCTCCCCGAGTGTGCGGATCTGCCCAGTCTGAACGGCTAGCAGGGTTGCTTCCAGGCTGGTTGGCTTCACCACCGTCTGGCCAGACAGCATTTCGTAGATCAAGGCGCCCACGGAGTAGATATCCGCGCGCTGATCCACACTGGCGGCTTCCACGATCTGTTCAGGCGCCATGTATTCGGGGGTGCCGAGGATCATCCCTGCAGTGGTGAGCTTGTCGCCGTCAGCTTGCGGGAGTCGCAGCTTTGCGATGCCAAAGTCGATCAGTTTGAGCACCACGCCATCGCGTTCTTGAGTCGCAAACACGTTATCCGGCTTGAGATCTCGGTGAACGATCGAAAGCTCGTGCAAAGCCCCGAGGCCGATCAAGATCTGGACTGAGAAATCGACGGTTTGCGCGAGGCTGAGCCGCCGCTCGCGATCCATGAGTGCGCGCAGCGTTTCGCCGCGCAGAAGCTCCATTACCATGAAGGGGATCTGATCCGTTGTGAGCTCAACATCCCACACCGTTGCAACGTGAGGGTTGCGGATACTGGCGGCAAGCTGAGCCTCCTGAAGAAAGCGCGCCCCAAGGCCTGGCCGTTCTGCCAAATCTTTGTGCAGGAATTTGAGCGCCACCGAGGTCTTCAGGCGTTCATGAAGTCCCTCGTAGACGACGCCCATCGCGCCTTCCCCAAGCTTTCGCACAAGCCGGTATTTTTGAGCAATCAGATCACCGGGAGCGAGGGCCATCGAATCCGGCGTGAGCGTAGCCGAACTCTCAGCTCAAAGCTTCCCGGATCGTTTCGTAGCCTTCCTGCCACGCCTGCAAATCGGCTTTGGTGGCGTCGGTGATCCGCAGGCCGAATCCAGGTGGGACGGTTGCCTGCTGCTGGGGCCCTAAAAGCCGGCGCCACGCGACTTGGCCCTCTAGGCGTACGCGGCGTTCGGTTCGGGGAGGGATGAGCTCGATCCACACGGTGTCGTCCTCCGGTGGGAACAACGTCCGTACGTAGAGCCCCCCGCTACTGATGTTGTAACTGTAGCCAAAATCATCGGCGTGCCTGCCAGCACCGCGAAAGGCTACGGTGGTGCCGTAAAGGATGCGAGCGCTCCCGCGTTGGTTGAAGCGATGTCCGTTTTTCAGTTCATTGGAGATGAACAGAACATTTTCTGGTGGGGCGAATCCATCTGCTGCAGCAACGCCCGTGAGATCTGCGAGAGCCAGGTGGAGCGCTTTGAGATTCTTCGGAGCCGTATGGATCACGCACACGGCCTGAGACCCAGCCTCGCGCGCACTCGCGACAAAAGCCGCAGGCTCCCCACAGAGCTCGGAATTCGAAACGACTACCTGGAGTTCCGGATTGGTCGCAAAGGCGCGGGTATCTTCGGGGGTCACGGCGAAGGTGATCTCGTAACCGGCGTTTCTCAGCACCCTACCGAGTAGTAGCCGCCGCACGGGATCATTTTCCGCAACGAGTGCGACACCCCGACTGGCCACGGGCGAAACGGGGGCCTCGCGAGGGAGCCTGCGCAGCCGCCCAACCACAGCTTGTTCATTGGTGCTCAGTACGAGATCGTCGGCGCCCCAGGCGAATGCCGTAGCGAATCCCAGATCGCTGAGCTCGTGGCTCATAGCCAAAACAGGAACCTGTGCGTGCCTTGCCTCAGCGCGCGCACGCATGGCTATTGTTTCAGGCTCGACGGAAGCCGTGTCGACCAACATCGCGTGCGGTTGGTTCTCGGCGAGCCAGCGCGTGGCCTCATTGGCATCGTGGCAGGTGTGCAAGACGAAGGCGGACGCTTGGGCGGCACTAGCGAGGCGTGCTTCGTCGTCAGCGTTGAATTGACCGAGAGCCAGGGCGGGGCGATCTGCAAGCATGGGGACCGACGATCCCAACGGCCCAACCTTCCCGCGCTGAAGGCTTGGGGGTTAAGTTGCGAAAATTTGCTGAATTTCAGCTTCGATTGCGACCCGCTCCACGCATTTAGCCAGCGCGAGCTCATGAACTAAGAGGCTCCGAGCTTGGTCAAGAAGCCGGCGTTCCCCAAAAGACAGCGCCTTATCCAACTTGAGGCGATACATGTCGCGCAGCACCTGAGCGATCTGGTTCGGGGCACCGCTCTTCAAGAGCTCCGTGTAGGCCCGGAAACGTCGATTCCAGGGCTGGGCGTCCACGGCCACTTCCTTCGAGCGCAAGATATCCAGGATGCCTTCTGCAGCGCGCTTCTTCATGACGGTGCGCAGGCCCACGCGCTTCACTGCGCTCGTAGGGACCATGACCTTCAGGCCTGTATCCACCATTTTGAGCACGTAGCACGTGTGCTTGCTCCCGCCGAAGTCGCGTTCTTCAAGCGCTATCACTTCTCCGACGCCGTGCCCCGGATGTACGGCGCTATCGCCGACCTTGAATGGGCCATCGTTGACAGACGTCTCGGCAGAAGCTTCACCCCCTGATGTTGCTGTCGATTCCATTCCGCCGCTCCTGATTACCTGCGTTGCCTCGCACACGCTCGAGCTTCTACCTCATAGTCCGATCGGTGTTCGCAGTCAATCCCGAGTAGGTCCGCCTGACGGAAGCAGATCGTGTTCTTTTTCCACGCTGCTATTTTTCGGGTTCAGCTCTAAGAATTGCCAAACTTCTGCGCCCACCGCTGCATACAGCCCAGCGACGATGGGTGCGGTCCGCAACGTCACGTCCAGACGAAGTGAATCAGTGAGTTGGGTGACGCGTGGTGGAACCGTGGGTTCGTGGAGTCCAAGCAAATGCCCGAGCGAACTTTCCGAGACATCTTTCCAGCTCAGGAGAAGACGATCAGGAGCTGCCGGATCATGGCCGAAGCTGCCGGCAAGTGAGACGGAAAGCAGGAGTTCCGACGCCTTTTGGAAATCGGCCCTGGCTCCCAGGGCAAGCGCGGCTTGAAAGAGCCCGAGAGCGCCACTGGCCCATTCTTCTTTGAACGGGCCAGGCGCAAAGAAGAGAAGCTTTCCGTTCAATAGGCTCAATGGTAGGCGGCCAAAGGCGGCCCC
>CAZSUA010000021.1:21678-30067 GCA_964609655.1 uncultured Polyangiaceae bacterium
AGAAGAGAAGCTTTCCGTTCAATAGGCTCAATGGTAGGCGGCCAAAGGCGGCCC
The DNA here is from genome assembly GCA_964609655.1 of uncultured Polyangiaceae bacterium. Taxonomy (GTDB): domain Bacteria; phylum Myxococcota_A; class Polyangia; order Polyangiales; family Polyangiaceae; genus JBBRRP01. The sequence goes on from CAZSUA010000021.1 coordinate 21,733, forward strand.
CTTTGAACACGGAAGGCGATTTCTTGAGCCGATGGCGCGCGTAGGCCTCGACGGCTCGGGCAGGGGTAGGATCACCGACCGAGATCGCGACCAGATGGTTGAGAAGGCGAACCATTCGCTGCGGGGCGCCACCTGCGATACCTGTAGTTGTCGTGAGCTGAGGGTGGGGGTGAGTGGTGAGCGGTTCGTGGCGTAGGCGTTCCATGAAGCGCGTCTCAATTTCCGAATTGTCGCCTTCCGTTTCAACAACATAGAGCGTCGAGTAATCGAATCCGGCGATAACCAAACGTTTAATACGCCTAAGTTCGAAACCGCTCGCCTTCCCGAAGAGCGCCAGGCGCTCCTTCGGAACTACCGGCTCAAGCACTTCCAGAAGGTCTTTGCGGGCGGCCAGCTCAGCCACGTCGGCCGCGAATAGCCAGCGTAAACCCGCCGCGGGTACGTACTCCTCCGCGCTGCCCACCAACAGCGGAGGTGACGGAAAACGGCTAGGTGTGAGCGGAGGTTGAGCCGACCCCGTGCAACCGGACACTGCCAGAAGCAGCGCTGCAACCGAGCTGCGAACGCAGGTGTTCCTGAGCCACCCGTTAGGCGTTGGTTCGGAACGTTTCACTTCGTGGACGGAGTGTTGTCGCCTGAGGCAGCGGCGGGGTTGCGCCCAGCGGGGGCTGGCGCGTCATCGTTCACGAGCTCTTTGAGCTCTTTGCCGACCTTGAAGAAAGGGAGGCGTTTGGCTGCGACCGGGACCGGCTCGCCCGTGCGCGGATTCCGCCCATCGTAGGGCTTGTAAGGCCTCACCGAGAAGCTACCAAAGCCACGGATCTCGATGCCGTCTCCTGCCTGGAGGGCATGCACCATCGAGTCAAAGATGCAATTGACTACCATTTCAGCGCGAGCTTTGGTGAGTTCGCCATTGGCTGAGATAACCTCAATCAGCTCGCTCTTGGTCATCTGTACGGAGCCTCCCTCGAAGACTTCCCGTACATGGTCCCCGTTCAAGGCTTGGATTGTCAACGACTTTTCGTCCCGGTCAGGGCCCGAGCCGTCCCTTTGGACAGCTTGGTCGGACGCTCGCCCAATTTTTATCGGGTTGTCTTCGTCACGCGCAGGCTATCGAGGAGTATTTCTGGCCCTGCTCTATGGAATTCTAGCCGCAGCTGCCCAAGGCTTCCGGGCAACCGGGTGGTGTCTACTCGGACCCTGAGCGTTTGACAGGACCCTGCGATGGTCGAAAAGTGATCTAGAAGAAGGCTTCGAGCGCCATTTGATACCAGGAATATGCTGAGTCTGCCCCCCGGGTCACGAGCCAGATAGTTGAGCTCAAGCTCGCTCTTCGTGACAGCAAGCCTCGGAAGCTCGATCTGGACGCCCGCTTCACCGTGTGGCGAAGGCAGGAGACGCAGTCCGCGCCCAAGCGAGATACAGGTTGCTCCCGAAAAAGAGGGCTTGGCCCAGCCGGCGACGCGCTTGAGAGGCGGCCATTCACGTTCTACCTCGAATAGAAGTGAATCTGTAGTGTTGTTGGGGGGGTGAGTGCGCGTGAGGTTCAGTACCTTCAGCACTGGCATCGCATTCGGGTGCCAAGCGTCGAATTCGTAGCGATAGGCGGGAGGCTCACCTTGGCTTTTCCAAAGCGCATATTCGCGGTCATCCCGGGTCGTGCGGGCTACCAGGATGCCGGCTGTCGCCGACTGAATACTGGGATGGAAGCCCAAATTGAACCCATGATCGGTGCCAACAAACACGAGTCCGTGCGTCACACGAGCGTCAACCAGCACTTGCGCTTCATACATCGGTCGCCCTCCCTCCCGGTCACGCAGAGCCCGGTGCCCGTGGCTCACGTGGAATGCAAAACCGAAGAGCGCGGCTGGCATGAGCCAGCGCGTGAGCCCGAGAGTCAGCACGGCGTGGGCTAAAAGGATGTGTTCCAGAGGCAAGATGTCTGCAAATAGCCGGGCGCCGCCGCCTGGATAGTTGCCGTCAAAATAGAAGAGTGCGTATCCGGCGATGACCAACAGGATGGTGCCGAGCAGGGTCCGCGCCTTCGTGTTTCTGAAGCTCGAGAAGCCTGCCCAGGGTAACAACAGCGCCACCGGGACAAAATTCGCCACATCACCTAAGTGCCAACCCAGCCGGCGCAGCGTAACCAGGCTGGCTTCAAGCGGGCCGTAGCCGTTGGGGAGCTCGCGTTGAACGAACTCTCCGTGCTCAAAACGACAGCCGATGCCAGTGCCAAAGCCGAGCCGGAAGCAGTTTTCTGGGCCGTCTGACAGCGAATAATAGGCAAACTGAAGGGAAGTGAAATAGGAGCCTGTGTTTGCCTTCTGGTAAGCGATGAGCAAGGCCAACCCTGGCACCAGGCCCAAGAACGCCGGCCAGCCTTGGTTACGGATGAGCCAAGGTCCACACAAGAGCAGCGCAACACCACCCGTCACGGGTCGCGTTGCGAGCAACCAACCCAGTGCCAGTCCGCTCATCAAGCTTGCTGCCCGCGAACCACGGAAACTTCCAAGCAAGGCGAGCAGCAACAGCAGCGCCGAAAACCCATGAGACATGGTATCGGCGGTGTGGTAACGGAGCGCCGCACACGCTACAGACAGCACAGCAGCCACGAGCCCGACCGCATGGCTCTGGAAGACCTCACGTCCGAGGGCGTAGCTGGCGACCACCAAACAGGCCGCAATGAGCGGTCCGATCAGCATGGGGGCCTTGAGCCAGAAGCCGAGCGCCAGCAGCGCCGGATAGCCTGGAGGGAAGATCACTGCCTGGGTCTGGCCATCCAGATTCGGCAACAGGAATCGGCCGCGAAAGGAGCCGCTCGGCTCGGGCATTGCGAGGGCAAGGTGTCCGGCTGCAAACGTGCGGGCCTCAAGATAATAGCTGGTGGCATCGATGATGCGCGGGCCACCGCGCAGATAATGGGCGACATAGCCGAGCGAAAGAACGCAGGCCAGTGCCGCCAGAATGGCCACGCAGAGCTTTTTTCGCTGTTCTGAAACGAGGCTGAGCTTTAGGCCCCAGCGACTCTCTTCTCGGGATGCCCAGGCAATCAAGAGAGCGGTTCCGAGCGCCACCCACGCCACGGGATCTTCGGGCAGCCCCATGGGTCCAAAAGGGGTGCTCACCGGGTACTCACTGAACTAGCCAGAGATGATACCAAGTGATGGCGTGGGTTTTGGACATGATTTTCACGTGAAGCGTGGACGAACTCGCCGTCTCAGGGATCGGGACCTCGACGTCTTGCCAGTGATCTGACGCGAGAAATGGCGGAGCGGGCAGCTCTTGGCCGTTGATGCTCAAAACCCAATGCTCTTCGTGGAGCGGAGCCACGCGCACCACGATTCGTGCTGGCTTGTTGCCTGCTAGCCCCTGAAGCGTGAACTCAAGACGCTCTCCTACGTCCGCAATGCGCGCCGCATCCCAGACCGGAGTTTGACGCTCGTCCGCGTACGTGAGGATCTTCATGCTGACGAAGCCAGCACCCCGTGCCGGAGGTAGGTAGCCATGCGCCTTTTCACTCACCAGGTCAGCAAAATCGAGTGAATCTACCAGGGACTGCTCGGATGTTAGCCTGTGGGGTTGATCGCTGAGCCAAAGCGGCGACCAATCTGCCACGTATATTACCTTGCTCGCGCCTCCCGCAATCACGTTGCCGCGCACCGGAACTTCGGCGATTTCCCGGCCAAAAAACAGCGGAAAATCTCCCCACCAAGAAGGATAAATCGCCATCAGGTCGGGCCTCTCGGCGTTTGGTAAACGCCCAATCAGCTCAATCGCCGCAGCCACGCCCAGCCGAGTTGCCCTGGCGAATGGCAGATTGGAATACCCTCCAAGGCCGATGATATCGAGTGCAGGCCGATCCGACACGTACGGAATCGCTCCCGCATCGCCCACTAGAACTCGGCGCGGCTTGACTCTTTCACCGAGCAGGCGCCCAACACTCACGTGTTGGTCCCAAATGTTGCGCGACGCGCGGCCGAAGAACCATACCTGATCCCGAAAGCGAGCCACTTGAAAGATCCCGAAAATGGCGCTTGCCACGATGGAAAGGACACCCAACCCTACCCAGCTATACCTTCGTTCTTCCAGCCCTCGGACAGCTCGTGCCAACACCACACCAAGCCCGAGAGCCGCCAGCAGCAGCAGCCAAGCCACTGCCGGCATCGCGTAGCGTTCATTCTGCCAGCGCACCTGGCCATTTAATCCCACCATGAACGCCCACAGGATCAGGCTCGCCCATAGCATCACAGCTACTCGTCGCGTGCTTCGAGGAATGAGCGGCACGGCTCCGAATAGCCAGATCAGCCAGCCCAGCCAGGGCACTTCCGAGAAGTGATATTCCGTGATGCGCCGCGCCTGGTACATCACGTGGTATCGCCACGCGTCCCACACTTGGTGGAGCGTGAGATAGGGGTGGTAAAGCTCGAGCTTGGCGATCGCACCAGCCGCAGCTGTTTCTCCGGTAAAAAAGTAATTGGCGAGGGTCTGTGAAATCACGACGAGGGCTCCTGGGCCCGCCGCGAGTGCGAGGCCAAGGAGAGCGCCAGCGGGGCGCAAGCCTGAGCGCCGGCTCCAAAGTGCGGTGATGCTCAGCACCGCAACCGTTGTCACCGCTTCGGGTCGCGTCGCAACGAGGAACGCACCGGAAATACCGAGCCAGCCTAGAGATCGGTGCGGAATGGCGCCATTCGCTGGGGCGCCACAAACTTCATCCCAAATCACGAAGCTGATTCCCCAAAGCCCGATGAAGAGGGCCACCTCCATGCCACTGAAGAAGGTCCAATCCAACGCGCCGATGCACAAAAGCACGACGGGCCCGAGGTATGAAGTCCAGGCTGGCAGCGAACGGAAGAGCGAGCGCACCGCGAGGAGTGCCCCAAATAGACTCACGCACGCAACGATCGCTGCGAAGTACATGAGGTTCTCGTGGAAACCAAGTAGATAACCTATAGCGATAATAAACGGATACAGGAGGCTGGTGTCCCCGCTCGAATAGCCGTTCCCCACCGACCACTCGAACGGGTGCCCCCGCGCCGCGGATCTGGCAAAATCAAAGTGAATAAAGACATCGTCCAACGGTGCGGACCAAGGCCCAGCCTCGGGTTGAGCAGCGGTTCGGAGCCACTCGCGGTAGTTGCCGTCGGACCACGCGACCGAGTACAGGGTTTGCAGTCTCATTGAAGAGTAGAACCAACAGGCGGCTAGAAGCACGGCAAGCCCGGCAAACAGCGCGTACAAATAGGCCTCGCCGGGGCTCTTTTTCAGCTGCTCTGTGAGCCAGTGTACTGGCCTTGAAAGCCCCGTCTTCATGAAGCGCACACGCCTGTACCACGTCGCTTGCCCGCGAAAAAGCGCCGGGTCCAGAATGCGCACCCTTGGTCTCGAAACGATTGCCGCGGGGTTGCAAAGCTCCCGCGTCGAGCCATTATCGCCCCAGGTTCCCATGCCCAAGAGTTCCATACCTCTGCCTTCTGCCGCCAGCGGGTCTCCGTCGCAGGAGGCTATGGCTCTGCCTGAGCACACCTTGATAGCTCAGCGTGAGGTCGAGCCTTCCGCAAACGCGCCGCTCGCCTATCGCGAGTACGCGTACTTTGTAAAACCCGGCGGCAGTCTGAGCGAAGCGGAGCGCCTGCTCTGGAGTAAGATAGAAGACGTGATGCGGACGCTTGAGAAGCTGCGCGCGCGCAAATACGTGCAGCTCGCAGTGTTCGACCACAGGTTCACGACTGAGCCTGAGCGAGCACCGCTTGCGACATTAGTTTGGAAGGATTGGAAAGGGGCGCCCGTGCTCGTTTTTCCATCCGATCCAGCTCGCACGAGTCAGTGGCCTTTTGGTAGTGCGGGGCTGCCCCAGGTTTCCGTCCCCCCGCCCAGCAAGCTGCCGGCGGCAGCGGCTGATGCTGCCCGTGTTGGCCCGATTGCGGGCGGGTTGAAGCGGGATTCAGAGGCTCAGAGGTCCCGAGATCCGGTAGCTGATCTGGTCTCGGAGCTTTTCGACAAAATGCACGAACTCTCGTTTTGTGCAGGTGTTACCGAGGGTGCTGATTTTATCCTCGAGGTCGCCTTGAGGATGATTCCTTCGAAGTACTGTTTGATTCACGTTTTTGACATCAACGTTGGGGATTTCGTGCTGGTTCGTGCCAAAGGTGAGAATTACGAGCGCGCGCTCTTGTCCCGCGTTCCCGACCGTGAGCCGTGGATTGCCACGATCATGCGGCGGCCGGTGCCAACACGCTTGAAGGGAGATGTCGCCTCGCAGCCACGCTGGCGGATGCTGGGCGCCGTTCTTGCCAACGCGGTGGCTGTGCCGGTGCACATGGGTGGCCGCTATCTGGGGCTCATCGAGCTTGCGGACCCAGCGGATGGGGGCGAGTTCTTCGAAAATGAGGTGAACGCGCTTTCTTACATTGCGGAGCGCTTCGCGGAATTCTTAGCCAATCGCCCCATCGTTTTGGATCCCGAGGTCGTTTTGAGCAATCGTCCGCGGGCGCGCTGACATTTTCCTTTCCCAGGCTGGATGCGTTAGCCAAGCTGCTTAGCTATCCTCGCGCCCGTGGCGGAGCGAACCCAAGAACGGCACCTCACGTTCTTTCTCTTGCCTGCCATCGTGTTGGCGGAGCTCGTATTGATGGGCGTGATGTTTCGCAGCAGCTTTCAGTTGGAGAAGCTCCGGGAACAGTCCGTCGTGGAGGCAACGCTCGCGCTGGCCAACGAGCGGGCGGATCGGCTCGATAAGCGCATTATCGAGCAGGATAACGCAGTCAAGTCGCTCCTGGATGTCGGCAGACGCAAGGACTTCGGCGAGAAATGGCTGGAGGTGGCCGGCATCCAAACGCCCACGATTCGTGCTGTTTTGCTCGTGGATCTCAGTTCGCCCAGTCGAGAGGTGGTGGCGTTCGCGTCGCGCGCTCCCGGTGTGGAAGATGAGCATTTTAGGCGCCTCTTGGTGGGCAACATGTTCTCGGACATGAAGCTCGGAGCACCCGATAGCGACGAGCTTCGCCATCTGCACAAGACGTACAAGGGTCAGAGCTATCTTGTCAGCCACTGGGAACGTGAGGTAGCAGGGCGAACTTACTTGGTGGTGTTGTGGCACGACGTTCCGCGCGTGATCCACGAGCTTTTTCCGAGCCTGTATCCGGAGACAGATCAGCAGAGCCGCGTGAATGTGGTGGATGCCGACGGAAGAATTATTTATGGACCACCGCTTAGCCGTGGTGGACTGACGATTGGGCGTCAATTCGAAACCACGCTCTACAAATGGAGTCTCAATGTCACCATGACGTCCGCCGAAGAATTGGGTGCCGCAGTGGCCCGGCGCCGTATCGTTGAGATCGCGCTTGTTTCTCTTTCCGGTTTGGTGGTCATCGCGGGCGTGATTGTGATCCTGGTGGCGGCGGCTCGCGAGCGGAATCTCTCAAACCTCAAGAGCGATTTCGTGGCGAATGTATCGCACGAGTTGAAAACACCACTCTCCCTCGTGCGTATGTTCGGGGAGCTATTGCAAAGCGGACGCGTTGAAAGTGACGAGAAGCGCGACCAGTATCTGCGCATTATTGTCAGTGAGAGTGAGCGCCTGGGGGCTCTGATCGAAAACGTTCTCGATTTTGCCAAAGTGGAGCGAGGTAAAGCCGCCTACGAATTCGTCGAGTGCCGCCCGGCGGAGGTGGTGCTCCGTGCAATAGAAGTGTGTCGATTGCGTGCCGAGCAGGAAGGTTTTGCTATCCATACGAATCTCGCCACCAATCTCCCCTCGGTGCAGTTGGATGAGCGCTCGATCGAAATAGCGGTGATCAACCTAGTGGACAATGCTGTCAAGTACGCGGCCGACGGCCAGCAGGTCACCGTGAGCGTGCGTGAAGTGGACGCGTTCATCGAGATCCGCGTGGCGGACGATGGCCCGGGTATTTTGCCTGAAGAACGCAAACGCATCTTCGAGCGGTTTGTGCGTGGCAAAGAAACGGCCCAGAAGCGCACGCGGGGCAGCGGCATTGGTCTGGCACTTGTTAAGCATATCGCCGAGGCGCACGGTGGGAAGGCTTGGGTTGAGCCAAGAGAGCCCAGGGGCAGCACCTTCTTATTCACGATTTCAACCAAGAATCGGCAGGATTGGAGCCCAACACCGAGCCTGGGCGTGAGCCCTCAGGGCTCCACCTGACCGTCCTCAGTGGCGGACTGGAGTTTCTGTAAATCCGCATCATTGAGGTAGATCACGTTCGGGCCAGAAGGCGGTGTTGCGTTCGCGGGCGGGGGGGCTTGTGCGCTTGGTTTTACCGGATTTAACGGAATTGCGGGCGGACCAGCTACGCCCGAGCCGAGATCCCCTTCATCAAGC
>CAZSUA010000022.1:0-30019 GCA_964609655.1 uncultured Polyangiaceae bacterium
GGCCTTGATGATGTCGATCTTCTCTTGGGTTTCCTTGTCCACCACGGCGCTCACCAGCGTCTTCAGCTTGATGCTGTCTTTCTGATCTTCAAACAGCTTGAGCTCGAGCGCACGGCGCAGACGATCGTTGGTTTGCCAGTCGAACTTTTTGCCTTCGACCGCCTTGGCTCCGATGAAATTCATGATCTCGCGCCGGAAATCATCCTTGCGATTGTCGGGAATTTCGATCTTCTCCTCAATCGAACGCATCAGGCGTTCATCGGGCTCTTCATCTTGGCCGGTGTAGCGATTCTTGACGCGCTCCTTGAGCGTGTAGGCCTTGATGTTGTCGATGTAATTGGCGGCCAGCTTCGCGATCGCTTCTTCATCCGCGCTGATCGCGCGTTGAACCTCATTTTTGACGATCTCTTCATACTCGCGCTTCACGACGCCGATCAGATCTTTGTAGCGTTTGCGTTCTTCGTCGCCGGTGATGAGAGAGTGGCTGGAAAGGCCTTTTTCTAGCTCATTTAACACCATAAACGGATTAATGGTGCCTTCTCCGGCGTCGCTCACCAAGGCGTTGGAGATCTTGTCTTGCACATAGCGCGGGCTGATGCCTTCCATGCCTTCGCGTGCGCTCTCCTTGCGCAGCTCTTTCACGGTATCCTGCGTGTACCCGGGCAACACTTTGCCGTCGTACAGCTTCAGCTTCTGCAACAGTTGGAGATTGTGCTTCTTCGGATCTTTGAGCCGGGTGAGTGCGGCCCACATCGCCGCCACTTCGAGCGTGTGGGGTGCGATGTGCCGACCGCGCACGCGTTCCTGCGAGAAATCCTTCTCGTAGATTTTGATCTCATCGCTGAGACGCGTGATGTACGGGATATCGATCTTAATGGTTCGATCCCGGAGCGCTTCCATGAACTCGTTGTTCAAAAGCCGGCGATATTCGGCTTCATTGGTGTGGCCGATGATGACCTCATCGATGTCCGTTTGCGCGAATTTCTTGGGCTTGATGCGATGCTCTTGGGAAGCACCCAAGAGATCATATAGGAAGGCCACGTCCAGCTTGAGCACCTCGACGAACTCCACAATGCCGCGGTTCGCAATGTTGAATTCACCATCGAAGTTGAAGGCGCGCGGATCCGAATCTGAGCCATACTCCGCAATTTTTCGGTAGTTGATGTCGCCCGTGAGTTCGGTGGAATCCTGATTCTTCTCATCTTTCGGCTGGAACGTGCCAATGCCGACACGATCTTTCTCGCTCAAGATGAGCCGCTTCACTTGAATGTGGTTGTTCACCACTTTGGCCCAATCGCCCTCGTAGCGCTGCAGCAAGCCATTGAAGATGAAGCGGCTGGCGGGATCGAGGTCGCCCTCGATCTTGACCTTGAACTTATCGTTGGAAAGCCGAAGCTGCGGGATCGCACGCTCGCGCCACTGCAACGGGATCAAGCGCAAGGGCTCTTCGTGCATGGGCGAGTCGAAGATCTCCGCGCCACCACTCGCCAGGCCGGTGCCTGCGAGATTGACCCAGCGAAACGTGTAGAGCGCGCCTTCGGGTGTCGCCGAGTACGCTTCCAGGCCCTTCTTCAACAGTCGAGCAATCGTGGACTTGCTGGAACCCACCGGGCCGTGGAGCAGGATGACGCGCCGTTCAGGACCGTAGCCTTCGGACGCCGCCTTCAGCACATTCATGAGCCGCATGAGCGGGATATCCAGGCCGAATACGGCGTCTTTGCCACCGTCGATTTCGTCTTGGAAAAAGTTATAACGAACCAGCTTCTTCTTATTGTCGATGTATTCTTCGGTGCCGTACGAAATGACCATGTCGTACACGCGCTGAAAGGCGTTGCGCGTGATCTGCGGGCGCTCGCGAATCATCTTCAGATAGTCTTCGAAGCTGCCGTCCCACGCTAAATCGCGGTAGCGGTCGTAATCCTGAAGTGCCGCAATCTCCGCCACCATGTTCCCGGGCTCGGGCGTGGCTGTCTTCGTGGGGTTGGGGGCACTCTGCATCTCGGATCCAGTTTCCGTCATGGGTCTCCTTGGGCTAAGGCAGGTAAGCAATCAGGGTAGCAGACCCGCACGCGCCGCGTCCCATTTGGTCGAGCCGCGGCGCTCGACGCAGGCCCACGGTCCGAAACTGGAACCAGCGTGATTGAGGGGTCGAGTAAGGAAAGTCGGCACCTGAGTCCGCTTGCTCCGCGGTGCCGCGAAGGATCGCGCGCGCACCAAAGATGACGAACGTGTAACATCTCACCGAGCGTTTCAGCCGCCATTGTAGCGGGTAGGCGCTCGGGCATATGCCGTTTGCGTGCTCCCGACTGACCCTGCTCCGTCCACCCCTGATGCCGAGAGAACCGCCCAGCCGGTCACTCAACCGATGCTCCCTTTAACCTCCAGTAGCCCACCCGAGAATCCTCGCACGCTAAATCGGCGCGCCGAACTTTTTATCAACCGCGAGCTTTCGTGGCTTGAGTTCAACCTGCGCGTGGTGACCGAGGCAGCCGACGAAAGCGTGCCCTTGTTCGAACGCCTGAAGTTCCTCGCGATTTCAGCATCGAATCTGGATGAATTTTTCATGGTGCGCGTCGCCGGCCTGCAAGCACAGCTCTCTGGCGAAGTCGGAGATGTGCCCGCTGATGGCATGACTCCCATTCAGCAGCTCGAAGCCATTAGCTTGCGCGCGCATGAGCTCGTTCAGCGCCAATACTCGATCTGGAATCAGCAACTCCGACCCGCCCTGCGCCAAGCCGGGATCGCACTCGTGCGGCCTGACGAGCTGGACCCCGAAGCTCTAGCCGCGCTCGACCTCCGTTTTGCGAAGGACATCTTTCCTGTCCTGACGCCGATTGCCATCGACCCCGTTCACCCCTTCCCTCACATCCGCAACAAGAGCATCAACGTCGGGATCCTGTTCGAGAAGGCAGCGCGCAGCAATGAACCCTCATTCGGCATTGTGCAGGTTCCTCGAACGCTGTCGCGACTGATGCCTGTGCCGTTAGCTGGAACGCGGCATGCGTACGTCGCTTTGGGCGACGTGATCATTCGAAATATGCGGCTTATTTTTCCGCAGATGAGTGTCACCGGGCATTTGGTGTTCCGTTTGACGCGCAATTTCGACATCGAAATCGATGACGACGAGGCGGAGGATTTGCTGGCCACCATCCAGGCCGAGCTCCGGCGACGCGAACGCGGCAACGCCGTGCGGCTTGAAGTATCGGGGATTGTGCCCGAAGAGTCCGTGGTTTTGCTCGCCGAGGAATTTGATCTGTCTATCGAGCGCGACGTGTACCGCGTGGATGGGCCACTCTATCTGGGTGACATGTTGGAGCTCGCGGCCAACGTGGATGAGCGCAAATTGCGCGATGAATCTTTCGTCCCCCAATACGTCCCACCGCTCCGCGATTCGGAAGACCTCTTTGAGACCATTCGCCAGGGCGATGTGTTGCTCCACCACCCTTATGAGTCTTTCGAAGCGGTCGTGGATTTTCTGACTCTTGCTGCGGAAGATCCGAATGTTCTGGCGATTAAGCAGACGCTGTATCGCACGGGTGGTGAGTCGCCCATGGTGCGTGCCCTGCAGCGCGCCGCTGAGCTTGGCAAACAGGTGACTGCGCTCGTAGAGCTCAAGGCGCGTTTCGATGAAGAGAGCAACATCCGCTGGGCGCGAGCGTTGGAACGCTCGGGCGTGAATGTGATGTATGGCTTGCTGGGCTTTAAGACCCACGCCAAAGTACTGCTGGTGGTCCGCCGCGAAGGCACAAGCTTGCGCCGCTATGTGCATCTGGCAACCGGCAACTACAACCAGCAAACGGCACGCCTCTACGAGGATATTTCGCTTTTTACCGCACGCGAAGAGATCGGCGAAGATGCCACAGCGCTCTTCAATCTCCTGACTGGCTACAGCGCACCTCCGCGCTGGAATCGCCTGGTGATATCGCCACTCGGCATGCACGAGGGCGTACTCAGCCTGATTCGGCGCGAGACGGAGCATGCTCGAGCTGGCCGTCCCGCAAAGCTCATCGCGAAGATGAACGCCCTGGTGGACGAAGAGGTGATCGCTGCTCTGTATGAAGCCTCTCAAGCGGGAGTTGATATCCAACTCCTGGTACGCGGGATCTGCTGTCTTCGGCCGCAAGTGCCCAAGGTGAGCGGACGGATCCGCGTCACCGCCGTGATCGATCGCTTCTTGGAGCACGCCCGCATTTTCTATTTCGAGAACGGGGGAACCTCCGAGGTGTTCTGCACGAGCGCGGATTGGATGCCCCGTAACTTTCGGCGGCGTGTGGAGGTGATGTTTCCGATTCTGGATCCGCTGTTGAAAGAACGCATGACACGCGAGATTCTCGGAACCATGTGCGCCGACAACATGAAAAGCTGGATCCTCGGGGCGGACGGCAGCTACACGCGAACCCCCAAAGACGCTCTGGCAGAGGTGCGGAGCCAAGCCGTGTTCGTGGAGCTGGCACGCGAGCGAAACCGAGAGACGGAAGGCCTATCTGCGCTCGTTTCGCGCCCATTCACAGCAGTGCGCGATGCACACACTGCCATGGATAAACTGCGACGTCGGCGCAAGAAGCGCAAAAGCGACGGAAAGAATTGAAGGCCCCAGATGCTATCGTACGAGGAAGCGCTCACTCGCATCCTGGCTAGAGCGCAGTGCCTGCCCGCCGAACGCGTCGCGTTGGAGGATGCGGCTGGGAGAACCTTGGCAGAAGATCTCGTGGCATCCCAGCCCATGCCGGCCTTCAATTACAGCGCGATGGACGGCTATGCCATCACAAGCTCCGACTATGCAGGCGCCGGCCCATTCCGCGCACCCATCATCGGAGAAAGCCAGACCGGACACGCAACGCCAAGCTTTCAGGCTGGCAGCGCCTGTCGCATTTTCACAGGTGCCGAGCTTCCGGCGGGGTCGAATGCCGTGATCCCCCAAGAAGATGTGCGACTCAGTGCAACGGGAATCGAGTGGACCGAGGCCGTGCCGGCCTTCCGCCATGTGCGTCGCATGGGCGAGGATTTGGCGAAAGGTGCCGTGGCGCTCAGCCAGGGCAGCCGCTTAACCTCAGCCCGCCTGGCCTTAACAGCGGCGCTCGACCACGGGGTGGTTGCGGTGAATCGACGGCCAAGAGTGGTCGTGCTCTGCACGGGGGACGAACTCCGCCCGGCGGGCTCCGAGACACGAGCTAACAGCATCCCTGAATCCAACGCGATTTCGATTGTTACTTTGGCTGCGTCCGCAGGGGCACAGGTGCGCGTAGCCCCGCTCGTCCCCGACGACGTGCAGGCAGCGGAGCGAGCACTCAGGGACGCGCTTTTAGAGACCGACGTATTGGTCACCGTGGGTGGCGCCAGCGTGGGTGATCACGACGTGGTGCGGGATGCCTTGCAACGCGCTGGCGCAGAGCTCGACTTCTGGAAGGTCAGCATTCGCCCCGGAAAGCCTTTGATTTTTGGCTCTGCGCGCAACACACTCATCCTCGGCTTGCCGGGCAACCCTGTATCCGCACAGGTTACCTTCACACTGTTTGGGCTGCCACTCCTGCGAGCGCTGCAAGGCAGCAATCGCCCCATGCCCCAGTTTTTACGCGTCCCTTTGGGCGCCGCCATTCAGCAAAAGCCGGGCCGCACCGGCTTCTACCGTGCCGAGATCGTCGACGGGCACGTATTCCCGATCGCCAATCAAGCTTCCGGCGCACCCAGCAGTATGGCGAGTGCGGATGCCTTGGTGATGGTACCAGCCGACAGCGAAGGATTTCCCGAGGGCGAGCTCGTCTCGGTGTTGTTGCTCGGCAACTAAGTGTGCTCATGCTCGTGCTCGTGCTCGGCCTGCCCGGGCTCAGCTTCGCTAGAACAGCGTGCGTCTTGCCAGCCCACCCAATACGGTCCATCGGGGCCATGCTCGCGCTTCCAGATCGGCACCTGATGCTTGATACGATCAATCAAAGCTCGGCATGCCTTGAACGCCTCCCCCCGGTGCGGAGCACCTGCGACGCAGATGACAGCGATATCCCCGACGTGGAGGCTGCCCACGCGGTGGACACACGCGAGCCTGACTCCCTCAATTTCAGCTGCAATCCCGGCACAAATCGCCTGCATTTGGCTGAGTGCCATCGAACGGTACGCTTCGTAGTCCAGCTGACTTACCACCCGGCCGTCATTGTGGTTGCGCACCGTCCCAAGAAATACTGAAACGCCGCCCACTTCCGCACTCGTGACCGCACCCAAGACCGCTTCAAGCTTCAGCGGTTCAGCAACGATGTCACAGAAATGCTTCATCGCACGAAATCACCGGAACGACCTCCGGATTTCTCGAGCAGGCGCGTGGGGCCGATCGTCATTGAATGGTCGAAGGCTTTGAGCATGTCGTACACCGTGAGTGCGGCCACGGAAGCGGCGGTCATTGCTTCCATTTCGACGCCCGTACGATCATGAGCCTCAACGATGGCCTGTATGCGGACGGCGTGCGCGGCATCCTCGACATCGAGCTGCACTTCTAAATGGGTGAGTGCGACGGGGTGACACAACGGCACCAACAGGCTTGCCTGCTTGGCGCCCATGATCCCGGCCAAACGGGCGGTGCCGAGAACATCGCCCTTCGGTGCATCAGCCTGGATCAAGCGCTCGAAAGCGTCCCGATTCATCGAGACGACCGTCTCGGCGACGGCCCGTCGTTGCGTGGCTTCTTTCTTTGATACATCCACCATCCACACTCCGCCCTTCGGCGCGATGTGTGTGGATGCGGCGCTATGCCCAATCAACTCTTTGTAGGCCGCTAAGACGCGCGCGTGCTTCCCGCTCGCCGCCACTTTAGCCAACGCATACCGTTCAAGAGAGGGCAGCGCCGACCACACCGAGAGCGGAACCGGGTGTTCCTCGCCAAAGCCATCAATCACGCCTTGCGGGACCTCGGCCGGCGAAGGATCGAAGGAAGGCTCCACCGGCTCGGGTGGGGGCGTCGCCGCTTTGATGAACGCCACGACGCCATTTAGCTCCACCTTCTCCGCACTTCCAACGCGCGTGATGTGGCGCCGTGTTTCGAGTGTGAGGTTGTTCCACGCATCCAGCGACAGCTTCAAGCCGGCGTGATCCAGGGCTCGCCGCGCAGCCAGGGGAATGAGGGAAAGGCGATCGTCGATACCGTCAAAATCGTAGAGCTTCACAGGAAGCCACCATAGCACTACGTGGGCCGAGTCCAGTTGTTTCCACGAGCGCACAAGCTCCTCCGGACAAACCCGCCAAAAGATCGTAGACCCAACAGGCTGTCCTGATAGGCACCTCCTTTTCCGCGCAACCCGTATGCTCACTGATCGCCAAAACCGCCCGCTCCGGGACCTCCGGCTCAGCGTCACGGATCGCTGCAACTTCCGCTGCCGATATTGCATGCCCAAGGAACGCTTTGGGGAGGACTTTCAGTTTCTTCCAAAAAGCGAAGTCCTCTCCTTCGAAGAATTGGAGCGCGTGGCTAAGCTATTCGTAGCGCTTGGCGTGGAGAAGCTGCGCATCACGGGCGGAGAGCCCCTGCTTCGTTCTGGTTTACCACAGTTGGTCGAAAAGCTGCGCGCACTCGGCGAGGTCGATTTGGCACTCACGACGAACGGCGTACTGTTACCCAAACACGCTGCCGGCCTCAAAGCTGCGGGCCTCGACCGGATCACCGTGAGCCTGGATTCACTCCAACCGGAGACCTTCAAAGCCTTGTGCGATGCCAACTACGCGCCTTCGGATGTCCTTTTGGGAATTGAAGCTGCCGAACGCGCCGGCTTCCGTTCAATCAAGATCAATGCTGTTGTGAAGAAAGGCGTGAACGATCTTGAGCTGGTCGAAATGGCACAGCACTTCAAGGGAACGGGGCGCGTGTTGCGCTTCATTGAGTACATGGACGTCGGCACCACGAATGGCTGGCGCCTGGATGATGTGACCACCAAAGCACAGATCCTCGAACGGCTGCGCGAGCATTTCGATCTGATTGAGCCTGCTGAGCCCCAGCCAGGAGTGGCTCAACGTTTCCTCTACGCCGACGGGAGCGGGGAAATTGGGATTATTTCAAGCGTGAGCGAGCCATTTTGCGGGCAGTGTTCGCGTGCACGCTTGAGCGCAGAAGGCAAGCTCTATACCTGCCTCTTTGCGAAAACGGGCCACGACGTGAAGGCGTGGCTGCGCAGCGCGAAAACGGATGTGGAGGTAAAAGCCCTGCTCGAGGACGTTTGGAAAGCTCGCTCGGACCGGTATTCGGAGATCCGAACGGCTGACACGCCGACGCGGCGCAGAATTGAAATGTCTTACATCGGCGGTTAGCTTACGCCGGCATGCCTGCTTTCCAGCTCTAGGGGCGACGGTAAAGCCAAACGACGGGCACACCATCGAACAACTTGATCGCAACCGGCCGCACGGTGCCATACACACTCCAGATCTGATACTCAACGCGCGCCATGTGTGGCTCGTGGTGATAAAGAGCCAAATTCGAGTGAGCGAGATCCAAAGTGCCTTCGAGATCAGGACGGATACCACCCTCTTGCCGGTGCTGCTCAAAACTCTGAAGGGCGGTATCGTGGACGTAAATCCGAGCGTCTGGTGGCGCTAGCGCATTGATTTCGTTGAACAGGCTGCGCGAGGTGTACCCCCAAAACGTGCGATTGAGGCCGAGATTAGCCGCCCCCGAGGCACCACCTACGATCGGGGTGTAGGCGCTCAAGCCAAACGGCACGCTGTGCCACGTCATGCTGATTGGGCCCAAAAGCAAGGCTGTGAAGAGCAGCACCCTGAATCCTTGGCGCTCTGTTTTGCTCCTTGCCAAGAGTTGAGCTCGCGCGTGGATTCTGCGCACACCGGTGCCGGCGAACAAACACAAGAAGGGATAGGCCGTTAGCCAATGCTTTGTCCCGCCAAAAATCGGTGTCTCACTCGACCACCAGGGCGCATAGTTGACAGCGACGCCCAGTAGCCACAAAAGCTGAGCCGACGTCGGCGAGCCGAGAGGGATAGAGGCAAGCTTTGAACTCAAGCTACGGAGAACACCCACGCTTTGCATACTTCTCGGAAGCAAGCTGCGAGCGAAATTGACGAGACCCACCGTGAACAACGCCAGCGTGACCAGCGGCACCGTCGCGAGGGTCATCAGCCAAGCGTATCCGAGCGGCATGGGGGGCTTCCAATACGTGCGCCCCAAGAACTCCATGTTGTAATACTCATGTCCCAGATGGAACTTCGCGTAGGCGCTCAGTCTGGGCAGAGTCTCAAACCAGAGCCAAGGCCAAGTTGCGTAGAGCGTGAGGGGCCCCAGCACCAGCATGCCTAGTAAAGCGGGCGGAAAGCGCAGGCTATGCTGCAAGCCCGAGGCTTTCGCCAGCCAAACCTTGTGATTCAGCAGTGCGAAGTGGGCCAGCGCAACCAACGGAAAGAGCCATGAATTGTGCTTGGTGTTCAGGAACAAGCCGTAGAGCAGGCCGACACCCAGCGCACCAAAAAGGCTGCGGTGTCGCAACGACTTCCAATACGCATAGGCCGTCATCAGCGAGAGCGCCGCCACCGGCATATCGAAGCAGGCCAAATGCGCGTGGTGAAATACCTGCGGCATGAACCCAAAGAGCAGCGCCGCTGTGAATGCAGCGAAGGCTCCGATCGTTTCTGAACCCCAAAGATAGAGAACACCGACTCCGAGTGCAGAAATTAGCATGGCCGGAAAACGAAACGCCTCGCCCGCCGTGCCGAACCAGTGCCACTTGGCGTACAGAAAGTGGTGCGAGAGTGCGAACAGCGACTTCATCAGCGCGGGATGCTCGCTGTTCACCTGCCAATAGCGTGCCACAACCTCCCCGTGCAGCGCGTGGGAAGGCTCGGAAAAGAGCAAGGAGAACCAGGCCTCGTAGCTCGCTGCCGCCTGAAAATAGAACCCTTCATCGCGCGCGTAGCCGATTTCCTCGCTCGTTCCGAGCAAGAGCGCCATGAACCCAACGCTCAAACCAAGCGCCACACTCAAGTGTTTCCAGACGAAAGGCATCAGCGGATCTCCGCCTGAAAGCAGAAATCGCGACCAGATGCTTCCTCACTGCGCACACGGAAGCTGAGCTCAAAACTCGAGCCACTGCCACGCGCCGGCAGTGCCATCGCAAAGGGCTGCCAGCCCAGAACATCTCGCTCAAGGTGCCGCCCGAGGAGCTTCCCCTCCCCCCAAATCTCCAACTGAACATCGGCACCCGCGCCGTCCCGGGTTAACAAGTAAGTTAAACCCGCAGCGCCAAACAAATGCCCACCGAAGGGTACGTCTTGAAACTTGAGTTCTAAATAGCCGTTGTCCGGTGGGTGCGCCCAGATGCAACGCCGCGGACGAAAGTCTTGATCATCCAGGATACTCAGTCCGACAAAACGTTCGCTACCCCCCGGACATTGAAAGCGAGCCCGAGGAAAGGCAGCAGGCCCTGCCAATCCGCCAGCTTGCACCGCCGCCTGCGTCGTCCAGCTACAAGCGAGCCGTTCACCCGAATCCAAAACAAGCGCCACGCCTAGCGTGGCAGGACTGATCCGTTCGGCCAAATCTGCCCTGAGCGGCTCAAATCCAAGATTTTCTCGTACCTCCAGCGTGAAACGCCCGAAGGCTTCCGAACTCACCACACGGAAGCTTTGAACCTCACGCGCCTCCTGACCCAGGCTCTTCAACACCACTGCTCTAGGATAACGCTTCAGATCCAGCCTGCCCCGATCCCGTTCACTGAACCAGCCATCACCCAGGGCAGCACGAGCGATCGGCTCCGCCCACTCCGGCGCGACGAGCAGGATATCGCCCGATCTCTTGAGGGCACGCAGGCGCGGCTCAAGCGCTCGATACTCCAAAAAGCTTGGAGCTCGCTGTGCGAAATACAAGTGAGCAACCCATTCGAGTGGGCCGATTGCCAACACCAGCAGCCACCACCAACGTCTGAGCACCGAGCGAGCCTGCCATAATCAGGCCGCCAGGGCGACCACTCAAGCCTTGGAGCCTGTCGTGGCTATCCCCTGAATGAACGTCTTCTGAGCTGCAAAGAACAGCACGATAATCGGGAGAATGAAAAGCGTCGAAGCCGCCATCAATTGCCCCCACTTGCCGCCGTAGCTCGACATGAATTGCTGGAGGCCGTAGGCCAACGTGTATTTTTCAGGATCATTGATGTACAAAAGCGGCCCGAAAAAATCATTCCACGTTCCGAGAAACTGGAATAGCGCACAGGTGGCTAAGACCGGCTTCGAAAGCGGCAACACGATGCGCCAGAGGATCTGCCACTCAGTTGCTCCTTCGATGCGCGCGGCCTCCGAGAGCTCCAAAGGAAGCGTGAGGAAGAACTGCCGCATGAGAAACACAAAGAACGGGACCCCAAAAAAAGCCGGAACCGTGAGAGGTAAGAATGTGCCGTACCAACCCAGCTTGCTATAGAGCGCAAACGTCGGAATCATCGTCACTTGGCCCGGAAGTGCCATGGTGGCGATCATCAGCATGAACAAGAACTCACGGCCTCGAAATCGCAACCGAGCAAAGCCATAGGCTACCACCGCACTCGAGAGCACCGCGCCCAGCACGTTGATGAAGCACAAAAGCAGCGTGTTTCTGAGGTAAGTGACGAATGGCACGGTCGCCATCGCGTCTGGGAAATTGTGCCACGCCAGCGGATTGGGTATGAGATTGCTGAGTGCAAGTGCAGATTGCGCACTGCCTTCACGCGGAAAGATTTGCGAATCCTCCTTGAGCGCTGTCGACAGCATCCAAATCAGGGGTAGTACGTACGGGATCGCCAGCAGCAGCAGCACGAGGTGCAAGCCAGCACGCCCCAAAGCTCCGGGCTGTGAGGAAGAGTGCGGAGTCATAACCCGAAGCGCTTCCTGCGTGCGATCTCCCGCGCCACATCGGCCTCCAACGTTGAAATCGCTTGGAGAGGACTCCCACTTCCGCGAATTGCTCCTTCCTCTGCCCGAATGATGCGATCCGTCAGGAGAACCTGAAACGGCACCGGTGGCGTGGGCTGAATATTCTCACTTGAAAGCATATTAAGAAAAGTTTCAAATTGCGGGTATTTTCGCACATATGCCTGATACGGTGCGGTCATGGTGATCCTCGGAGATAGCGGCAACCAGCCGCCCCAAGTGTAGAACTCCGCGGCGCGTTCTGGGTTGTCTACACCCGACCAAAACTTGATGAACTCGTAGGCACCAGCGACTTGCCGTGCCCCTTTGGGAATGATCATGAAATTCCCATTTGAAAACCCTGCCAACGGCTTTCCGCCTTGGGGTGCTGGGATTGGCGCCGTTTGATACCTGAGCTCCGGCGCGTACTTTGCGAGCTGTTCGACTCGCCACTGACCATCGACAGCGACCGAATATTGACCCGAAATAAACGGCCACTCCGTGGCGAACCCGCCAGTATTGAGTGAAGATTCAAACTTCAGTACATTCTCAAATCCGTATTTTTGCCGACTCTCGCTCAGGAACGTGAGCGCACGCAGATTCCTTGGGGTGTTCAATGAAAGACGACCGTCCATGAAAAACCCGCCTCCGAAGATCGGCGCATACATATTGAACCCGGCCGGCATGAATCCCATGCGTGTGATCCGGTGGGCGTCGTCGAAGCGAGTGAGCCTATCCGCCAACGCCATCAGCCCTTCGAGTGAATCGGGGAAAGCCTGAGCGCCAACGGCCTCCAAATGCTCTGGTCGGTAGTAACAGGCAAAGACATTGATCCCGGTCGTGAGGCCATAGAGATGCCCCGCATAGCTCCCAATTTTGAGCGCAACCGGGTACGCGGAACGTTGCAATTCTGCCCACTCGGCGGGCTGCATCAGGGTATCGAGCGGCACCAAGAGTCCGCTCTCGGCCCAGGCCGGAATCACTTGATTCCATTGGGCCATCACGTCCGGCGGATCACCACCCGTGACGGCCATGAGGAATTTCTGATCAGCACTGCCACCCGGCACCGAAAGCGCCACCACTTCGTACCGATTCTGGCTCGCATTGAAGCGCATCACGATCTTGTCGATGACGATCTTCCATTCCCCGGACCACATGTGCCAAAACCGAACCGGGATGCGTTCGGGAAACACGCGCGGCTCCGCACGAGGGACGGCAACCCACGCCAAGAGGACACAAGCGACCACGACGTTAGCTAGAAACGCCAGGCGCCTGAGCTGGCGCTTACCGAAAGAACTCCGGTCAATCCCCATAGTGCACCCACTTACGGTGCGTCTTGAACACCACGAGCGTGGTGAGAGTCACCACTACAAACAAGATCCAAGCCATCGCACTCGCGTACCCCATGTCGAGGTAGCGCCACGAGCGGTAGAAGAGATAAAGCGCGTAGAAAAGCGTGCTGTCTTGTGGGCCACCCTGCGTCATGATGTAGGCTTGGGTGAAGTACTGAAAAGCCCCAATAATCCCCATGATCAGGTTGAAAAAAATCACCGGAGTCATCATCGGCAGGGTGATATGCAGCGCACGCGCGAAGGCTCCCGCTCCGTCTGAACGCGCCGCTTCATACAGCGAGATCGGGATGTCTTTGAGACCGGCTAGATAGGTGATCACACTGCCACCCACGCCCCAGAGAGACATCAGGATCAATGTGCGCATGGCCCACCTGGGATCGGAGAGCCAGGCTGGCCCAGCAACACCCACCAGCCCCAAGACACTATTCATGAGCCCGATCTGTGGATTGAGGATCCACATGAACACCACCGACGTTGCCACGGTGGGAACGATGTGCGGCAAGAAGAACAGCGTGCGGTACACGCTCATGCCACGGAGCTCCAGATTGAGCAGCAGCGCCAAACCAAAGGCGGTTGCGATCCCAAGCGGCACGGCAAAAACCGCATACAGCAAAGTATTCTGCAGGGACTTCCAAAACAGCGGATCGTTCGAGAAGAGCTCCGCGTAGTTCTGAACGCCAATGAAGACCGGGGGCGACACCACATCGTAGCGGCAGAACGACAAATAAATACTGATAAAAAAAGGCAGGACGGTGAGTGCAAGAAAGCCAACAAGCCAAGGACTGATGAACCAATACCCGAGGTAACTACGCTTCATTCGCCAAGCCCTGCGCACTTCACGCTAACAGCCCGAGGCTTTGCTTTCCAGCCAGCTGAAGGCAACGCCAATAAATTTATCCCCAAACGGGCCCGCTTCCCGTACCTTTCTCGGGTCCGATTCGAGTTCTCCCATGGTGCTACGCAAGCGGTCGATCGCTCCCACCCAAACCCAAGAACACAGCCGAGTGATCGAGGCGGAAGAACGCCGAGTTTACTGGCGACGTTGGGGACCCTATTTGGCTGAACGCGCCTGGGGAACCGTACGAGAAGATTATAGCGATGACGGTGAAGCGTGGGCTTACTTCCCCCACGACCACGCGCGATCTCGAGCCTATCGCTGGAACGAAGATGGCATCGCGGGTATCTCGGATCGCAGGCAGCGAATTTGCTTCGCACTCGCATTCTGGAACGGAAAGGATGCGATCCTGAAGGAGCGCATTTTTGGGCTAGATGGCGTTGAAGGCAATCACGGTGAGGACCCGAAGGAGTACTACTTCTATGCCGAAAATACGCCCACGCATTCCTACATGCGCTACGCGTACAAGTATCCACAGGCAGCCTTTCCCTACGCCGAGTTGGTCGCCGCTAACCGCGGGCGCTCCAAGCGTGAAACGGAATTTGAAGTTGGGGATACGAAAGTTTTCGATGAGCAGCGCTACTTCGACATTTCGATTGAATATGCCAAAGCAGGGCCCGAAGACATCGTGGTTCGCGTCACCGCGCACAATCGCGGGCCCGAGAGCGCTCGCCTGCACGTGTTACCCACGGTTTGGTTTCGAAATACTTGGTCCTGGTTTCTAAAGAGCGAGAAACCGTCACTGCATCGGCTACGGCCGGGAGAGGCCACCCTCTTACTTGAAGAGCCCTATTATGGCGAACGCTACGTCTTCGCTGAGGGCAATCCAACGCTACTCGTCACCGAGAACGAGACCAACACTGAGCGCATTTTCCATACGCCCAACGCGAACCCCTACGTCAAAGACGCCTTCCACGCGCGCGTGGTAGACGGAAAACGCAACGCCACCAACCCGATAGAACAAGGCACTAAAGCCGCTTTTTGGTACGATTTCGAGCTCCCCGCCGGAGGATCCAAATCGATTTATCTTCGGATCTGCGACACGGATCTAGGCGAAGCCTGGACCGAAGATTTGGCGAACGTGCTCGAGCTTCGCAAAGCAGAAGCCGCTGAGTTCTATCAAGAAGCGATTCCTAAGCGGCTCACACACGAGGCCAAGCACCTGCTCCGCCAAGTCTATTCGGGAATGCTTTGGAACAAGCAATTCTACCACTACGTGGTGGACCAATGGCTCAAGGGAGATCCGAGCGAGCCTGTTCCGCCATTTGAACGCGCGCAGGGTCGGAATGCCGGCTGGCGACACCTTCACAACGATGATGTCGTGTTCATGCCCGACAAGTGGGAATACCCTTGGTACGCGGCCTGGGACACGGCCTTTCACTGCGTCACGCTCGCACTGATTGATCCTGCGCAAGCCAAAGAACAGCTGATCTTGCTGTTGCGCGAATGGTACATGCATCCGAATGGTCAGATCCCGGCTTATGAGTGGGCTCTTGGGGACACCAATCCCCCGGTTCATGCTTGGGCTGCCCTGCAAGTTTATCGCGTCGAAAAGCGCCGTTGGGGCCGAGCGGATCGCAAGTTCTTGCAGCGGATTTTCCACAAGCTTCTGATCAACTTCACCTGGTGGGTGAATCGCAAAGATGTGGACGGCAACAATCTGTTCGAGGGCGGATTCTTGGGGCTCGATAACATCGGTGTCTTTGACCGCAGTAAGCCTCTGCCGATGGGCGGCCGGCTTGAGCAATCCGACAGTACGGGTTGGATGGCAATGTATGCACTCGATATGTTCTCGATGGCATTAGAGCTTGCGGTGGTCGATTCGTCGTATGAGGACATCGCCAGCAAATTCTGGGAACACTTTATCCACATCGCACATGCGATGAATGATCGCGGGGGCGAAGGCGTGACGATGTGGAATGAGGAAGATGGCTTCTTCTACGATGTGCTGCGCCTCGAACATGAGGTGGTGCCCCTCAAGATCCGTTCTTTGGTGGGTTTGATCCCGCTCTTAGCCGTGGCAGCTCCACACCCGGATCAGCTCAGCTCACTCACCGGATTTGTGCAACGGCGGGATTGGTTCCTGGAGAATCGGCCCGATCTCACGGCTTTTTTGGGCTCGATGATGCTTCCGGGCATGGGGCAGCGGCGGTTGCTTGCGATGGTCACTCCCGAGCGTTTGCGCCGTATCGCAGAGGTCTTGTTTGATGAAGAGGAGTTCCTCTCCCCGTACGGAATTCGTTCGCTTTCGAAGGTGCACGCGAAGGCGCCGTATGTTTTTGATATTCAAGGCACCGAGCACCGCGTTGATTACGAGCCCGGAGAATCCCAAACGTACCTCTTCGGAGGTAATTCCAACTGGCGCGGGCCCGTCTGGTTCCCGCTCAACTATATGTTGATACGAGCCCTACTCACCTTTCATGAGTTTTTGGGTGATGATTTTCGCGTGGAGTGTCCCACCCGTTCCGGTAATTGGCTAACGCTTGCGCAAGCAGCTGAAGAAGTAGCGCGCCGTCTGGTGAAGCTCTTCCTCAGCGACGAGCACGGCAAGCGTCCCTGCCATGGGCGCGATGCGCGCTTCAGCCAGGACCCCCACTTCAGAGAGTTCACGCAATTCCACGAATACTTCCACGCAGACAGCGGCGAGGGCCTAGGCGCAGGCCACCAGACCGGTTGGACCGCGCTTTTAGCCAATCTTTTTGATGATTTCGACGACCTGACCGCAGCACCGACCCGGCGGAGCCGTGGTCCGCGTTCTAAACGCCCACCCGCCTAGAACACGGTCGTCACGGTCGTCACCGGCGTCACATCCAGGCTCACTTCGCCTGTGCTTTGGCCTGCGCCGAAATGGCGTCTTTCAAGGAATCGAAGGCCTGCTCGTAGGCGGCGTCCAGCTTCTTCGCGCGTTCCTCAACCGTGGTGAGAACATGCTCGGCTTGCTTCACTTCGGAATCAAGATTTGAAAGCGCGTCTTCAGCGGCCTTCTGGCGAGCTGCCGCGCGTGCCACGTCCCCTTTGGAGCGACTGGCATCCGCTTGCACAGCCTTCGCCCGCTCAACCGCATCTTCAAGCGTGCTCCGAACCTTCGAACCTTCAGTAACCAGCGCTTGCAGATCACGGGACGTTTGCCTCACGGCAACGCGCGTGAGGTAGCTCGTAGCCGTGATTTTGCCCACTTGCGTCTTCAGCTTCTCAACATTCTTAGGCAGGATCCGATCCGCATTGTCTTCAATGTATTGAACTGCCTCGCTCGCAGCTTCGCTGCGCTCCTGAAGCTTCTTTTCCAGGCTTTTTTCGAGCGCGTAACCCGTAGGTCCGTACAACTCAACCTCACAGCTCTTCTCCTTGGCCGCAAACTGCGCAGCCCCGCCGACCTTCTGCTTGATATCTTTGCCTTCTTCCCCGAAGAATTCGCTCACCCCATGCGTGTCCGCATAGGATCCCGCGTACGCAGCGCTCGTTCCCTCTTGATCCGCAAGCTTCACGGCGGCCTCGACGTCGCTCCAATTCGGGCTATCGAGCTGACCGGGGTACGTGGAAAATTCTCCCAAAGTTTGCTGAACCTGGAGCTCGTGCTGCGTGAACTGCCCGCGCACTTCGGCCAATTGTGCGGGATACTCGGTCGCGTAGCCGCGTTGACTGGCGGCCGACACCGTCAGTGGCTTCGGCTGTTCCGAAGCACAACCGCCGAGCCAGAGAGCACCCAAAAGAACCCATGAAGTGTGAAGACGACGCTGCATCCCCGCAGACTGGAACAGCAGCTCGCTCGCGGTCAACCTCCGAGCAGGACAGCAACGAGATAGTTCCCAAAAACCACACAGTTGCCCCAATGCAAGGAACCTGACAACTGGTGGACACGGCCCCCGGACGGCTCCGGCCTCAGGCTCCGAAAGTGACGGAGCTTCGTCAGCTCGATCGCTGGCCGCACAACGCCAGGCTTATGCGGACCTCGGATAACGGTGGGGGCGCAGGAAGGAAACCGGCAGTGGCAGAGGGCAGGAGGGGAAAGGTTGCGGGACCTGAGGGGGATATACGGAATTTTGACGGGTGGCTTGTACGGAACTCTCACGCATCCACGAGGCTGAACGCTGACCAGCAACAGGGCTCGGCTGAAGCCCTTCCGTAGCAGCCCGACTCTTTCGATGCCGTCCTCTTCGTCAATGCCCTGCACCATCCTGCCTCCAGATACCGCAGTGCGTGAGGCATTTCGTGTCCTGAAACTCGGCGGCCGCCTCCTGAAGCCTCCGTCTGTCTCGTCGAACACCTTGAGTCTACACACTCGCTTCCAGATGCCGTCCGTGACGGCATTCTCAGGCCCACCTTCACGTCCTAGTTACCTGCTTCTCACTGAATGACTACTCGGCCGGGATCACTAGGACTACTCGCGCGGCCGACGCGCCAGATTTTCAGCTCCAGGTCGATCTAGTCTTGTACGGAACCTGTGCTCGCAAACCGAGCGAACAAGCGCTTTCAAGCGCTCGGAGCAGTCGGGTTTGTCGGTCGCTTCGCTCCCTCTGGCGCCCGCAGCTCAAGCGCGGTACGTAGAGCGAACAACTTTGGAACCACTCGACTCTATACCCCAGGATCACCTGGCAGACGAACTTCGCCCCGAGCTCGCTGATGGCGAGCCGGTTATCTGGAGCGGCCGCCCTCTTCAGGGTTTGAGACTTCGCGCTTCCGATTGGTTATTCGTTCCGCTCTCCCTCGCTTGGTGCGCAATCTTTCTTCCCGTGAGCGACACCCTCTCGAACCCCCAAGACCACCTTTTGGAGCTTCTTCTCATTCTAGCAGGTGCCTACGCTACCGTTGGTCGCTTCTTTGTGGATGCATTCAACAGGGAGCGCACCCTCTATGCCGTCACGGACGTGCGGGTCATCATTATCGCTGGGTTCCCCAAACGGACCGTGCGCAGCGTTCCTATACGTAATTTGCCCGAAATCACCTTCACCGAGTCACCGAACCGGACCGGCACCATTACGTTCGGATCAAGCCCTTGGCGGAATGTCGCACCACGGTTTGAACTCCTGCCAGACGTGCGCCGTGTCTACGAACGGGTGAGAGCTATCCAACGCAACGCGAACCAGCAGCTCGACCAGAGATAGCCTGCTCATCTCGCACCACGTTACGGTTCCTAGCTTGCCGCTCAACAAGCGCTTGCAGCAGTCGAGCGCCGCCAGTCTCCCTTCCTTACAGGCTCCCTCTGGCCCTCGCAGCTGAAGCGCGGTACGCTGCGACCAGCCTCGCAGATCTTCGTGTCCCGCCTTCCAATCACCTCGAAAAGCTCGCAGGCGATCGCAAAGGCCAGCACAGTATTCGCATCAAGGAGCCCCACGCTCACCCGTGACGTCGAAATTCTTCGCCGAACTGGATAGCACTCAGCACAAGGTACGTTGATCGAACGAAGGCGGAAGCGCGAGGAATCTAATGCCCGATCCTGAGGAAAATAAAAAGAACGTCGTGGCGTTCTACGACCTGATGTTCAATCAACGCAATCCGGCAGAAGCGATCGAGCGATTCTGCGGCGATCAATACGTTCAGCATAATCCGGCAGTGGCTGACGGCAAAGCCGCATTCATCGACTACTTCACACGCATGGGTGTTGAATATCCCGGAAAAAAAGTTCATTTCATCCGGATCATTGCAGAAGCGAACTACGTCGTCTTGCACTGCAGGCAAGAATGGCCTGGCGATTCGGACTGGGCTGGGATCGACATTTTTAGGCTTGGCGATAACGGCAAAATTATCGAGCACTGGGACGTTCTCCAGCGAGTATCCCCTGATGCCGCAAACGAAAACACCATGTTTTGAGATCCGGTCGCCCAGCTCAGCGCTGCACCTGACGCCAACCCGCAACTCTCCTCGGCCGCACTTCTACGCAACCTCAAGCCATCTGCACAGTTTGCCGAGATCGCAGGCCCGCACCTCCTCCTTCAGACATCTCCAGATCAGGTTTGGAAACATGTCCTGCCCATCCTAGACAACCTCCCCACCTGCGCCGCTGGCCAACATATGCTTGCAACTGACGAGCACGGCCGGGTCGCCTCTACAGGCTCCTCCTAGCCCTTTCAGATGAAAGACGGTACGCTGGCCGGACGGGATCTCCGAACCCCGGCAGCCTCGGAAGTCACCACGCCGGCGAGCCGCAAACAGCGCTGCCTCGGAAACCAATGGACTTGATCTCACCAAAATCACCCAAGAATCTCCGTACAGAGCGGCTATTGCTCCGACCCTGGCACGCGTCGGATCGAGACCCCTTCGCTCTGCTGAACGCAAGGCCAACCGTCATGGAGCACTTGCCCGCCGCGTTGTCTCGAGCGGAGAGCGACGCAATGATCGATCGAATGGAAGAGCACTTTGAAGGCCACGGCTTCGGGGCTTGGGCGGTGGAAATCCCCGGTGTTACTCCGTTCGCAGGATTCATTGGGCTATTCGTACCGTGCTTCGAGGCGCACTTTACCCCCTGCGTAGAAATCGGCTGGCGTCTCGACGAACCCTATTGGGGACATGGCTACGCGACTGAAGGCGCGCTAGCCGTCACGACGTTTGGCTTCAACGTTTTACACCTCAACGAGATCGTGTCCTTCACTGTGCCCTCGAACACGAGATCACGCCGTGTCATGGAAAAGATTGGCATGACGCATACTCCCGCCGACGACTTCGATCATCCATCTCTGCCTGCGGGACACCGACTACGACGACACGTACTTTACCGGCTCGCTCGCGGTGCGCAGCCCAACTCTGGGTTGCACCAGACGTAGCCCTCGCCTCGCTCGGGACCAGGCGGTTGATGCGCGGTCTCCACTACCGTTGCCCACCCAGTCTGACAAAACGCTTCGTTGTCCGTCCTGCGAGCCGCCATAACTTTAGATATAGCGGCAGATCAAGCCAGATGATGAGCTCCGCTCGATCCACCAGCATCCTGCCCAACTTGCTGTCGTAGTTCCCATCTAACACCCAGTCATCCGTCAGGGAAAGCTCTTCAGCAACACGGCCCCGCAACTCCTCCGCCGTCGCAGGCTTCCAGTTTGGCCCGTGATACAATCGGTCTAGCTCGATATGTGGAACCCCGAGGTAGCGTGATATTCTCGCTGCGCAAGTAGTTTTGCCTGAGCCTGATCACGGGCCGTGGTGAGAACTCGGCAAAGCTTCGCTTGATGGACGAATCCCTACGAAGAGCAAGTAACCGATCATCCAGAATTCGCCGAAGGTGGCGGGCAGGGTGAGCCCGTCAACCAGCCAAGACGGGGCTTTTGCGAGACCGTTCGCCAGGAAAGCGCTAACTAGGTAACCGCCTCCGCCGACGATGAGCGTCAGGCCAAGCCACTTCGGCATGCGACCGGAAGTTGCGGCGACATAGCCCATTGGAATCAGCCAAAGGCCGAAGAAAAGCCCGGCCACACTCCAAAGTTTCGAGCCGGTGATGGCGAGTCCGAGGTACCAAAGGCCGGTGACGCGTGCTGTTTTTTTCAGATCATTCATCGCTGTCTCGTGGCCGTGAGGTGGGGATGGGTCATCGGGCTTGCAGCGCGCCGCCCAGGGAGATTAACTCGAGTGTTCGGAGCCTGACGGAGAATTATGACACTCGGTAGCACCACGCCGATTCTGCGCATTTTTGACGAGACGAAGGCCAAGGAGTTCTACGTCGAGTACCTCGGATTCTCCATCGACTGGGAGCATCGCTTCGAGCCTGGAATGCCCCTCTACTTTCAAGTGTCGCGGGATGGATGTCTTCTTCACCTGTCCGAACATCACGGTGACTGTACGCCTGGCGCCGCGATGCGAATCGAGAGTTCCGACGTTGACGCCTTGTGCGCGGAGCTCCAGGCGAAGAAGTACAAGTACTACCGCCCTCGGTGGAGGAGATGCCGTGGGGTTCCCGCGACATGTCTGTGACGGATCCATTCGGCAATCGACTCACGTTCACCAACGCGATCTTCGTCCGCAAGACGTAACTAGCAGTCGCCTCACCCCGGGATTGGAATGCTGCAGCCAACGTCTCGAATGCACGCTGATTCCACCGCCACCCGCCTAGGGAAGGTCGCCGGCATCCTCGTGAGCGGTTTCTTACTCGGCATCTTGGCCGTGGCCTACTGGAACACGGGTTCCGGAGCAGTGATTGCGAAGTGGTCACAGCCGTCCACGATCAACTACCAAAGCTTTGATCCTTACACGCTCGTTGTCTTGGAGAGCGGGTCATATCCGAGGGTCTTCTCATCGAGACCAACGCACGGGATCGCGGTCGTGCATCACGACGACCTCTCGTACGGCCATTTTTTGGAGTTCAGTTTCAACTCCCAGGGCGAGCCCGTGGATCTGTTCATTCGCAACTCAAAGATAGTCTGGACTCCGGAGGGGGTGACGCTCGAAATTCCGAGTGGACACAAGCTTTTCATTCCGAAGAAGGCGTTCATCGATGGACGATAAAGACCCAAAGAGCGGACCAACCCTCGTTGTGACTTCTCCGAACTCTAGGCTGACACGATCTCGCTTCGCAGTGCGGCGTGGGCATGTTTGTGCTTGATGCCGAGCACTACCACGTGCAGCCAGAGAAAACTCACAGCAACCAGGACGAATAGCACCACAAAGGGAGTCTGCGTCCAGCCGGTTAACCGCTTCATGTAGCCGAATATCAACGGCAGGAAGAACCCGCCAAGCGCACCGAGCAAACCAACCAATCCTCCAACCGAGGCAACATCTTTCGGAAAGTATTCTGGGATGTACTTGAATACGGCTGCTTTGCCGACGCCCATCCCGATGCCTAAGAGGAACACGAGTGCTGTGAATCCCCAGACGCCGAGGTTGAGCATGCGAGTCGGCAAGGCCAGTAGACCTGCGGCGCCAGACATCAATGCCAAGACGGAATACATCACGACGCGCGCCCCGTATTTGTCGGACATCCAACCGCCGAGAGGGCGAAGCAGGCTTGCAGGGAAAATGAAGAGTGCTGCGAGCATGGCTGCAACGCCCAAATCAAGATGATAGACCGACATATAGTACTTCGGCAGAGCCAGCGCTAACGCGACGTAGGCACCGAACACGACCACATAATAGACACTGAAGCGCCAGACGCGTGTCTCGCGCAACGGGCGCAGCATTTCCATGAGTGGTCGGCTTTTACCGGGCTTGCGGTCGATCGTTGGCGAGAGGAACCACGCGGCGGCAGCCATCGCAATAAGCAGCACGGTGTAGAGCACCGGCACAAACCGCCAGCCACCTGGAATCCTTCCCCCGGCGATGCCGGCTGCTGGCACCAACGCGATGAGCGCCGGGCCGATGAGCTTCGTCACCGACGCGCCGACGTTGCCGGCGCCAAAGGTACCCAGTGCGATACCCTGTCGGTTTTTCGGGAACCAAGCGGAGTTCCAGGAGATACCAACATTGAACGAGTTGCCTGCCAGGCCCACAAGAGCCGCGAGCACCATCAGTTCGGTGAAACTGGTCGCTTGGCTCACCCAGTAGGTCGGGATCGCGGTGAACAGCAAGAGGCCTGTGAACATCGCCTTGCCGCCGATGCGATCGGTGAGGATCCCGAATGCCAATCGCCAAATCGAACCGCTGAGAATCGCAATCGACCCGAGCCAGAAGAACTGCACATCGCTCAATCCCAATTCCTTTTGGATCGGGATGCCGATGACGGCGAACATGAGCCACACCGCGAACAGCAGCGTGAACGAGGTGGTGGACAACGTTAGCACCCGCATGGCGGCAGCGGTGTCCGTGGCGGGGGCGGTAAACGTAGCGGAAATGGCATCAGTGGGACCGGGGGCGGATGACGAAAGAGGCATGGTCGAGTCTCCCTGCGCTGAAACGCGCGCGTCGAAGGAAGTAGAGTGTATGAGCGATATTGATTCGGAATAGGTTCTGCTGAGAAGTTAACTAAGATTCAATAGAACTAGCTGATTTCTCCGCCACGCTCCACGCGCACCGCAGAGGCTTTGTACGCAGGCTGACGGGAGATCGGATCAAAGGCCGCAAACGTGAGTTGATTGACGCGTTCGTCATGCATCGGCAGAAAAACCTGCCCTGGCTTCACGGAAGGAGTGATGAACGCGCGCGCCACCAAGCTGCCACGCTGCGAACTCACGACCACTTCCTCGTTGGGCAGAATCCCAAGCTCACGCGCATCCTGGGTAGAAATCTCGAGGTGTAACTGTTGCGGCGAAAGCTTGCACAGCACTGGAGAGCGCTTGGTGCGGGTCTGGGTGTGCCATTGGCTTGAGCTTCCTCGGCCGGTGAGCAGCAACAGTGGATAACGGCGGGTTGTCAATTCGGGGAGCGGCCGTGGCTCATCAAAAAAGAAGTTGGCTCGCCCATCATCGGTAAAGAACCGGCCATCTTCGAAGAGGCGACGCTCTTTCATTTCCGGGAGCCCAGTTGCCACGCCTGCTGGCAGTGGCCATTGGATGCCCCCTAAACGATCCAGCTCTTGATAGCCAGAAATTCCGGTAATATCGCAGGGCTTGCCGCGGCTCAGGCGCTTGAGAATTTGGAACACAGCTTCCGGGCTCGACCACTCCGAGAAGTGTTGGTCGACGCCAAACGCTTCGGCCACCAGCCGGAAAATGTTGAAATCCGCGAGCGCTTGGCCGGGAGCCTTGACGACGCGCTTGATCACGCTGATGCGTCGCTCCGAGTTGATAAATGTACCTTCTTTTTCGCCCCAACCCGCGGCAGGCAACAGGATATCCGCTGCCCGCGCGGTCTCGGTATCGTGGTACAAATCCTGAACTACCAGACAATCGAGCCGAGCAAGAACATCCTTCAAATGTGACTGGTTGATCCAGGAGTGTAGTGGATTGGTGCCAATCACCCAGAGCGCACGAATGCGTTGCGCCAAGATCCCGTCGATGATCTGATCGTAGGCAAGGCTCGGCTTGCTCGGCACAAGATCCACCGGGATGCCCAAGATCTGCGCTACTTCAGCGCGATCTTCGGCACTTTCGAAACTTCGCCCGCCGAATAGGTTCGTCGTATTGCTAAAGAGGCGCGACCCCATCGCGTTGCATTGGCCCGTGATCGAATTCGCTCCCGTGCCCGGGCGCCCGATGTTCTTGGTCATCAACGCGAGATTGATTAACGCCTGTGCCGTGCGGACACCTTCATGGCTTTGATTGACACCCATCGTCCACCAGAAGCTGACGCGCTGTCCCTCCGCGATCAGCTTGGCCAGCTCAACAATGCTGGCCTCAGGCAAACCGGTAGCAACGCTTGCCCGTTCTACAGAGAACTGAGCCACATGTTCGCGGAAGGCCTCGAAGCCGTTGGTGTGCTCAGAAATGAAATCCTGATCGATCTTGCCCTGAGCGATCAGCCAATTGGCTACCGCATACAGCAGAACCAAATCTGTCTTAGGCGCGGGGGCGTAGTGATGGGTCGCACCCATCGCCGTTTCTGTGGCACGCGGATCGATCACGACGATCTTCGGCTGGTTCGGATTTTTGCAAATGCGCTCCCAAAGAATGGGGTGCGCAATACACAGATTGGAGCCCACCAGGACGATGACGTCCGAAGCTTCAAAGTCCGCATAGGTGAAGGGCGGCGCGTCGAAGCCAAAGCTTTGCTTGTAAGCCGTGGCGGCCGTCGCCATGCACTGCCGGGTGTTCCCATCTCCGTGCACGATTCCGAGGCCAAACTTTGCGACGGCTCCCAGAAAGGCGAGCTCTTCCGTCGGCAGCTGACCACTGCCAATCCACGCTACCGCCTCAGGCCCGTACTGCTCCTGAATCGCTCGAAAGCGGAACACCATCTCGCCCAGTGCTTCGCCCCAGGTAACAGTCTTCAACTGCCCGTCGCGGCGCACCAGCGGTGTCATGGCGCGGCCTGGCCCCTTCAGCGGAGTGAGCGCTTCCCAGCCCTTTGGGCACGCCATACCCATGTTGACCGGGTAAGCCTTGCTCGGGACGAGACCCACCACTTCGTCATTCTTCAGCAGCACATCCAACCCACAGCCTATGGAGCAAAATCCACACGTCATGGTTGTCTTTTGATCAGGCAGGGTCCGCGAAGGCAAACGCCCCAATCCAAACGCACTGGGTTTTTGCAATAGCTCGCGAGTGAGTGGCCCGTCGCTCTTTACCAGCAAGCGACGTACGGCAGACTTGAGCTTTAGAGTGACGTGCTTCATGGAAGAGCTCCGGGCATTTGCGATGCGGGTGCGGCACAAAAGAAGAGGTAGCGCTCGGCGAATTCACCCACGAGCAAGCCCAAAAGCAACAGGGGCCCGACCACCCCCACTGGCCAGGTGGCGGTGCCCAAGAGCAGCCACATGCTTGGAAAGACGACGCCCCACACCAACGCCGCTCCAAAGCGCCAACCTGTGGCCGTGCGGAGCGGCCCGAGCAGCAAGAGCGCTTGGCGCTTCTTAACCGACTGTCGGCGATCCCGAACGTGCGCCAGGATCTGCGCCTCAAGGGCGAGCTTCACCAGGGTTGTTCCAACGATCAGCCCAAGCAGTGCCCGCACATCTTGCATGGCCAACGGCGTCTCGGAAGGTGCGGCACTGGCGGCGAGCACGGCCGCGGGTCCCAACAAGAGCATGCTCCCGAAAAAACGGATCCCTGTTTCCTCGGCCTGCCACTGCGCTCGTTTCGTGGCCACATACACCATCACCGATGAGAACACGCCCAAGGTACCGAAGAGAGCGGCACCAACACGCGAGATCCGAGCAGCATTTTCAATCCACAACGCGGAGGGCAAAGGAAGCTGAGCTAGATTCGGCAAGGCCAAGAGCAATCCGTGCAAAATGGCGAATTTTGCGAAGAGTCCAAAACAGAGCGCCTCACGGCTTAACCACGAAGTTCTCAAGCCCAAGACTGCGCGATAGAAAAGCCACGGCCGCCCCAGATGGAACACGCTCGCTCCGAGCGCCAACACGGCCAAAAAGCACGCCAAAGCTGCCTGAGCTAGTGGGCTTCCCAAAGCACGGCCCGTCAGCTTCTCGAGACCGAAACCGAGCACGAAGGCGCCGACTGAAAGTTGCGTCAGCGTTAACATGACGACCAGAGCTGGATGAGAATGCTCAGTCTTTACCGCATAGAAATCAGCGGCCAGCATATTGGCCGGCAGCGCTTTGCTTGTTTTGTAACGTGTGGTTGGCAGCGTATTCTCAGGCGAAGGCGTTGAAGGCAAGAAGCTCTGCGCTTCGCTGGCCTGGATCACCGCTTGCTGGTCAACGACCCGGATCGCGATGGCCCCGTTCGGGCAGGCCTCAACACAGGCCGGCGCTTCACTATTCTCAAGCCGGCTGCTGCACATGTCGCACTTGCGCACAATGCCGAGACGTTTGTTGTACTTGGGCGCATCGTACGGGCACATGAGCGTGCAATACTGGCAACCAAAACATTGATCATCGAGGTGCTTGACGATCCCGGTAATCGGATCCTTTTCGTAAGCCTGAACTGGGCAGCCCGCCATGCATGCGGGCTCCACGCAATGATGACATGAGGAGGTGACCAACCGAGCTGCTGGCGTCTCAGCCGTGCCACCACTCAAGAGCCCTACGCCGCGCCAGGTTTCCCCTTCGTCCAAACCATTCATGGTGTGGCAACCTGCGACGCATGCCTTGCAACCCGTGCAAGCATCCAGATCCACCTCAAACGCGTACTGCTGGCCTACCCCGGGTTTGCTGAGAGGCAGGAGTTCGCTGTATATCTTGTGTTTTTCTGGCACTTCCCCCGCATCATGCAGGCTTGAAAACCGCTCCACCGCGGTCAGAGTCTGCTGCTCACTCAAGAGCGCATCGACGGATAGCAATGGCAGCTTACGGCGCGGGCGCACGTCTTCTTTGGCCTCCACCCGCCCGAGCATCGCAGCCGAGGCACCGGCTGTCATGACAGCTCTTTCGGCGCCAAGAACACAACGCCCTCTAAAACGCGAACTGGATAAACCGACAACTCCACCGAGGAATCATCCAGACATTCACCTGTTTCTAAACTGAAACTTTGCTTGAAGATGGGGGAAACAATCTTCAGCACGCCAGCCCGATCTCCGACGATACCGCGCGCCATCACGTAGGCCTGGCTAAAGGGATCGAAGTTTGAAATCGCAAACACTTCGTTCCCTTGGGCAGGACGCACGAGCGCAACCTGTTCGCCATCGAACCACGCGGCCACCGCGCTGCCGGGCAGGATCTCTTCGAGCATACAGATGCGTTGCCAAGCTTGCGAAAAGGTTTCCATGGTGTTGCTCAAGCCCCCTCGCTGAGCACCGGAAGCCGCAGCTTTTTGGCGACCAAAACGGCACTTTTTTCGCTCCACGACGCCGGGCGATGCTGCGCTCTCTCGCTCACGAAAACGACGCTCGGGTCAGGCTCCGCGGAATTCACAAACGCTCTGAATAGCTTCAGCTTCTCCGGGCTTTCGAGCGTTGTCTTCCACTCGCACTGATAGGTGCCGACCAGATGCGCCATGTCCGCTTCAAGCTCTGCTGCGAGCCCTAGAGAATCGTTGATGATCACATCCTTCAGGTACTCGATGCCTCCTTCAAGCCGTTCCAACCAAGTAGCCGTGCGTTGCAGCCGGTCCGCGGTGCGGACGTAGAACATGAAGAAGCGATCCAGATAGCGAACAACCGTTGCTTCATCGAGATCGGCCGCCAACAGCACGGCGTGATGCGGCTTCATGCCACCGTTGCCACCCACGTAAAGGTTGTACCCCTTTTCGGTGGCGATAATTCCGAAGTCTTTGCCCTGTGCTTCGGCGCACTCGCGCGCGCAACCTGAGACCGCTCCTTTCAGCTTATGCGGGCTTCTGAGGCCCTTGTATCGATTCTCAACACGTACGGCTAGGCCGAGGGAATCCTGGACTCCGTAGCGACACCAGGTGCTCCCCACGCAGCTTTTCACCGTGCGCAGCGCCTTGCCATAGGCGTGACCCGACTCAAAACCACTGGCGACGAGCTCAGCCCAAATCGCCGGAAGTTGCTCGAGCCGAGCGCCGAACAGATCGATGCGTTGCCCGCCGGTGACTTTAGTATACAGGACGAACTTTTTTGCAATCGTGCCCAGGGCAATCAGCTGATCGGGGGTCACTTCTCCCCCAGCTAACCGCGGAACCACAGAATAGGTACCATCGCGCTGAATGTTCGCAAGGAAGCGATCATTGGTGTCTTGAAGGGTGGCTCCCTCTCCCTCAAGAATGTGGTCATTGTGGATGGATGCCAGGATCGAAGCGACCGTGGGCTTGCAGATCTCACAGCCTTGGCCTGAACCATGCCGTTCAATGAGTTCTGAGAAACTGCGAAGCTGATGGACCTTCACCAAATGGAAGAGTTCCTGGCGTGTGTGATCAAAATGCTCACACAACCGATTGCTAACAGCCACACCCGCACGCGTGAGCTCTGCCTTCAACACATCGTCCACGAGCGTTGAGCAGGAGCCACAACCGGTGCCGGCCTTCGTGCACTTCTTCACGATCTTGAGTTCGGTGAACCCATTATCTCGAATTGCAGCCCGGATCGCGCCTTTGGTGACGTTGTGGCAGGAGCAGATCATCGCCTCATCGCTCAGGCTGTCGAGCCCGAAGGCTGCAGCACCGCCTGCGCTTGCCTTGGCAATCAATGTTGAAGGCTGAGCGGGTAACGCCATCCCGCTTTGGAACAAAGCTGAGAGCTTTCCAAACTCGCTCGCATCTCCGACCAGAATGCCGCCCAAGAGCCGTTGACCATCTTCGCTGATAACCAGCTTCTTGTAGCTGCCCTCAACACCATCCAGGAGGCTGACCACCTTCGAATGCGCCGCCTCGCCCATTGCGTCGCCGAAGCTCGCTACGTCAACCCCAAGCAACTTCAGCTTCGTGGCCATGTCAGCGCCTTCAAAACTTGCCGCCTCGCCCGCAATCACACGCGCTGCGACTTCGGCCATGCGATAGCCGGGAACAACGAGGCCATAGGTGCGCCCGGCGTGCGCAGCGCATTCGCC
>CAZSUA010000023.1:0-29843 GCA_964609655.1 uncultured Polyangiaceae bacterium
AGAGAACACGTGAGTGTTTCCTCAGGCCTCCACTAATCCAGGGCGTTTTCATGGTATTTCCTTGAGGTCGAACCGAGGTGCCAAGTGAGGGAGCTGATGTGTGGGCGTGCGATGCCGCTTGCTGCGAATGCGGGATGCAATGCCCGTGCCGGCGGCGCTAGCGAATGATCTAAGGAGTGGCTCGGCGTTACGACGGCATGCAACGTGCATCCTGGTGGCGGTATGGCAAACTCGACGTCTGCCGCCCCAGAGGCTCCGCCGCCGGCTCGCGAAGGTGCGCACTACGACAACCCTTCGAGCAAATCGGTTCGAGGCTCCGTCAACCCAACCGACCGAGACGGCATACAGCGGTTGGTTTGGGCGCTGTTCTTCGTGCTGATGGCAGGCATCGTTGGGGCGGGCGTCGTCCTCGCCCTCATCAACGGGTAGCCATCAGTATACTCAGGCGTCATGGTCACTCATCTCCTCGTCGGCAACCCCACAGCACAAAGTGGAAAGAATCAGGAACGAATCGACCAGGCGCTCGCAACGCTGAAAGAGGCAGGGATCCCGGCCGATTTTCTGCCCACATTGCCCGAAGGCAAGACGGTTGAAGCGGTGCGCGGGGCGCTGGAGGCCGGCACGTATCGCACTGTCATCGCGATGGGTGGTGACGGGACGTTTCGCGAGGTTGCGGCTGGGCTGTACACGAGCACGCGACGCGAGGAAGTGACGCTAGGTATGCTCCCGTGCGGTACCGCCAACGACCAAGGTCGGAGCTTTGGCCTGGAACCGAACGACGCCGCGCTGCCGATCAATGTCGACGTGATCCGTGCGGCTCACGAGACCCGGCTCGACGTCGGCATCTATCGCGCGGGGGCTGCCAGCGCCGCGCCCGAATACTTCTTCGACTCGTGTGGCTGGGGCTTGTCGGCGCGTGTGCTCGCGCAGCGAAACAAGGACCGGGCAGCCGTCGAGACGCTCGGTCCGTTGAAGGCGCTCTATCGCGACCAGGTTGTGTACGCCGGCGCATTCTTGAAGACATTCCTCGAGTCGTACGTCATCGACGACAAGTTCCGCGTGGTCGCGACCCTCGACGGACAGCGCATGGAGCTCGAGGGCCTCACCGATCTCATCGTAAAAAATACGCGCGTCTACGCAGGTGCTTGGGTGCTCGACGAGACCTCCCGCCACGACGACGGCATCTTCGAGCTGGTACCGTTCGTCGGGAAACTGGACTGGACCTCGAAGGCCATCCGCGATCTAAAAGCCGTGCCGCTCAACGAAGGCGTGCTCGAGGATCTCGGGATTGAGCATTCCAAGACGCTGCGCGCCTCGACCATGGAACTGGAATTCTTCCTCCCCGAAGATGGCGCGGCTCTCGCCACTCAGCTGGACGGCGAAGAATGGCCCGCCCATCGCCGCATCCATATCGAGGTCGTCCAGCGGGGCATCAGACTGATCGTCCCGGCGACCTGATCGAGCGCGGCAGTCGCGTAACTTCGCCGGGGCACAAAGTACCGTTGCACATGCCGGACCAACCGAAACGCCCCAGTAGATGCGCTATTGCAGCGGGGTGACGACAGTTAGACTTACCGTGTTCAACTCACGCGTGTCGTTCCTTGTGACTTCCGCGTGTTGTTTTCGTGAGCAAATACCCTGGCATGCAAACTGCTAATTGCCTTGGCATCGAGCTGCTCACCAACCACAACAAAAGGACCGCCGTGTACGATCTGATCTGCCTTTCCCACCTCCGATGGGATTTCGTTTTTCAACGCCCCCAGCACCTACTCAGCCGGTGTGCTCTTGAACGCAGAGTCTTTTTCGTCGAAGAGCCGGTATTCATAGATGGCCCTGATGAACTCGTGGTGAATCTGAGCCGCGAGGGAGTTTACGTCGTGGTGCCCAACCTGACCCGCGGAACCGCCGACATTCAGGCCACGCAGCGAGCGTTGTTGCGCGAACTAGTTACCACCTATGATCTCAATCGTTATGTCTTGTGGTACTACACGCCAATGGCTCTCCCCCTCGGCGAATGCCTTTCACCCATTGCAGTGGTGTACGATTGCATGGATCAGCTTGCTGCATTTAAGGGCGCACCACCGGAACTCTTAGACCGAGAGAAACAGTTAATGGAACACGCCGATGTCGTGTTCACCGGCGGCTTTTCCCTGTTTGAAGCCAAGAAAACTTTACATCAGAATGTGCACGCGTTCCCGAGCAGCGTTGATGTGCCTCATTTTGCTGCTGGCCGGCGCATGCAAGACGACCCAGCCGATGTGAAGCATATCCCCCGTCCGCGCTTGGGATTCTTCGGTGTCATCGATGAACGCATGGATCTTTCCCTGGTTGCGGGAGTCGCGCAGGCACGGCCCGATTGGCAGCTCGTTATGCTGGGGCCAGTGGTAAAGATCCACGAGGACGAGCTCCCAGTTGCGGCGAACATACACTACTTGGGAGCCAAGAAGTATGCGGACCTCCCGCGCTATATCAGCGGTTGGGATGTCGCCCTGATGCCCTTCGCCAAAAACGAGTCAACCCAATTCATTAGCCCTACCAAGACCCCGGAGTATCTTGCTGCGGGAAAGCCCGTCGTTTCTACGTCAATTCGCGATGTGGTGCGACCGTATAAATCCCTGGGATTGGTTAGCATTGCGGATACCGTTGAAGATTTCGTTGCAGCGTGCGAGCAGGCGCTGTCGACATCGCCCATCCAGATTCTCCGCAAGGCGGATGCGTTCCTAGCTGATCTGTCCTGGGATAAGACGTGGTCTCAAATGGCGGATCATATCGAAGAAGCGATTCAAGGAAAAAACCCCATCACGCTCACCCGTTTCAGCCACACATCACAGGGCACATCCGCGGGCAACACGTCGTTGCCTATGGCGGCAGGAGTTCGCTGAGTGTTTGATTGCCTCATCGTCGGCGCTGGTTTTGCGGGCAGCGTGATCGCCGAACGCCTGGCTTCGGACCTCGGAAAACGGGTGCTCATCATCGATAAACGGTCGCACATTGGAGGGAATGCCTACGACCACTACGACGATAATGGGCTACTCGTTCACAAGTACGGCCCGCACATTTTTCACACCAATTCAGAGGATATTTTCGCCTATTTGTCTAGGTTTACGAGCTGGCGCTGGTATCAACATCGGGTATTGGCGCAGGTGGATGGGCAGCTGGTTCCGATCCCTATCAACCTCGATACTATCAATCAGCTCTATGGAATGAAACTCACATCCGAGGAGTTGGAGGTCTTCTTCGACCGGGTGGCGGAGAAAAAGCCTGCACGCACTTCCGAAGATGTTGTGGTGGGGCGCGTGGGCCGCGAGCTCTATGAAAAATTTTTTCGCGGCTACACGCGCAAACAATGGGGCTTAGATCCTTCCGAGTTAGATAGCTCGGTCACCGCCCGGATCCCGGTGCGAACCAACCGCGATAACCGCTATTTCACCGATACGTTTCAGGCCATGCCTCTTCACGGATATACTCGCATGTTCGAGAATATGCTGCGGAGCCCGAACATCAAGGTGATGTTGAATACAGACTATCGAGAAGTGGCGAACCTCATCCCTTACAAGGAGATGGTTTACACCGGTCCGGTAGATGCGTTCTTCGATTTCCGATTCGGAAAGCTGCCTTATAGATCCATCGAATTCCAACACGAAACACACGCTATTTCTCAGTTCCAGAGCGTAGGTACCGTCAATTACCCCAACGATAACGCCTACACGCGGATCACGGAATTTAAGCACCTAACCGGCCAACAACACGAAAAAACTAGCGTGGTGTATGAGTACCCCCGCGCCGAAGGTGATCCGTATTATCCAATCCCCAAACCGGAGAATGCCGCTCTGTATGAAAAGTACAAAGAGGTCGCTTCGCTGAGCCCAGTGCACTTCGTCGGCCGCCTGGCGACGTACAAATACTACAATATGGATCAGGTCGTGGCGCAGGCCTTGACACTCTATGGCCGCATCAAGGAAACTTCTGGCCAAACTCGATCTCAGGAGGTAACCAGTGCTGCCACATCCCGGATCGCTCACGCTATGGGGCGGAGTTGAGTGCACCGTCAATCGTGTCGGCGATCAGTTCTTCGATCAGCTGGTTTACAGTGGACATGATTCGCGCATTTCGGATCTGGATCTTTTTGCCAGATCCGGCATAAAAACGCTGCGCTATCCCGTGTTGTGGGAGCGAGTTGAAAGAGAAGGAAAGCTGGATTTTGCGTGGGCCGATGAGCGTTTGCAGCGGCTCCGAGCCCTCGACATCGAGCCCATCATCGGGCTTGTTCACCACGGTAGCGGGCCGCTCCACACCGCCCTGCTGGATTCGGCGTTCCCCCGGCTTTTGAGCGCGTATGCTGAACGCGTCGCGGAGCGCTACCCGTGGGTGACTAAATTCACTCCGGTGAATGAACCGCTTACTACGGCACGCTTTAGCGCGCTTTACGGTCACTGGTATCCTCACGCGCGAAGTGATGCTTCTTTCGTGCGGGCCCTTCTCACGCAATGTACCGCCACTGCCCTATCGATGAAGGCGATTCGAAGGGTCACCCCTGACGCCGAGCTTATCCAAACGGAGGATCTAGCGCATTGCCGGAGCACTGAAGATCTAGGATATCAGGCCGAATTCGAGAATCTTCGCAGGTGGCTGAGTTTAGATCTCCTCTGTGGTCGCGTGGATTCACACCACCCGCTTCACCGCTACCTGACGAGCAACGGTGCCACAGCTAAGGATTTGGGCTTTTTCCTAGAGGAGCCATGCGTTCCTGATCTTTTGGGCTTCAATTATTACGTCACAAGTGAACGCTTTCTCGATAGCCGGACGCATTTGTACCCGCCCCAAATCTGGGGAGGAAATTCCCGCGTCCCCTATGTCGACGTGGAGGCTGTTCGTGTTTGCGCCCACGGCCTACTCGGGCCCAAATTCCTTCTGAGCGCAGCACAAGAGAGGTACGGCCTCCCTATGGCCATCACTGAGGCTCACCTCGGTTGCCGGTCCGAGGAGCAAGTAGCGTGGCTTTCGTACATTTGGACGTCTGCGCGGGAGGCCAGGCGCCATGGCGTGGATGTAAGAGCGGTAACGGCTTGGGCGCTCCTGGGCTCCTACGGTTGGGACTGTTTGGTGACCCAGGGGTGCACCAACTATGAACCCGGAGTCTTCCGCGTCGAGCACGGTTGCCCGCAGTCGACGCCACTCGCGGATCTCGTCCGCCATCTCGCGCACGGCGGCGCGCCGGAGAGACGTTCAGGCTGGTGGCTTGAGCCTGAGCGCCTCCTCTACGAGGGGCATGTGTCGAAGCTCGATGCGCAGTTGCTCGCGGCGCTCAGCAAGCGGGCGCAGCGAACGGCCTCAGTGCCGGCGCAGGCTACTTGACCGAGACGCTTGCGGCGCATCCTCATAGCGACCGCCTGGCAGAAAAGAGAATGGAAGCTTCGATCGCTAACGGCGCAAAACGGGTGGTCATTGTCGGTGCGGGTTTTGGTGGTCTTAATTGCGCCAAAGTGCTGGGTGGTCGGCCGGGGTTAGACGTGCTCGTGATCGACAGGCGCAATCATCATCTCTTTCAACCGTTGCTCTATCAGGTCGCCATGGCAGGCCTCAGCCCCG
This sequence comes from uncultured Polyangiaceae bacterium, assembly GCA_964609655.1. Classification (GTDB taxonomy): domain Bacteria; phylum Myxococcota_A; class Polyangia; order Polyangiales; family Polyangiaceae; genus JBBRRP01. Next base: position 5,590 of record CAZSUA010000023.1, read on the forward strand.
CGGATATCGCCGTACCCATTCGATCCGTTCTCTCTAAACACAAGAACATTCAAGTGCTCGAAGCACTCGCGGAGCGCGTGGACCTTGATCACTGCAGAGTGCACACCAATCGAGGAACGTTTACCTACGATTATCTGATCCTCGCTTGTGGCTCAAAGCACACTTATTTTGGTCACGTTGCCTGGGAAGAGCACGCCCCCGGCCTAAAGACACTCGAACAAGCAACGGAAATCCGAAGACGTGTGCTCACCGCGTTCGAACGCGCCGAGGCTGAAGACGATCCCGAAACACGGCGAGCCTGGCTCACGTTCGTAGTAGTAGGGGGTGGCCCGACCGGAGTGGAGCTCTCGGGGGCGCTCGGAGAACTGAGCCGCTCGACCCTCAAACGCGATTTTCGGCGCATCGATCCGCAGCTCACACGCGTTGTACTCATCGAGGCAGGTCCGCGGATTCTTCCATCATTTGACGCGGCACTTTCTGCCACTGCAACACGCGATTTGGAGAGGCTGGGCGTGCAGGTGTGGACTAACACCGCGGTCACCGAAGTTGATGAAGAAGGTGTCGACGCGAGCGGGAACCGCCTGCAAACAAAAACGGTTTTGTGGGCTGCAGGCGTGCAGGCGGCTTCGCTGGGAGCCAGCCTCAACATGCCTCTCGATCGCCAGGGTCGGGTGGTGGTCAGCCCGGAACTTTGCATTCCTGGCCATTCCAACGTGTTCGTTGTGGGTGACCAGGCGCACACAGTGGGGCCAGATGCACAACCGTTGCCCGGTGTGGCAACGGTAGCGTTGCAGCAGGGCCGCTACGTGGGCTCGGCGATTGTTGGGGACCTAAGAAAGAAAGCCCGCAAACCATTTTTTTATGCGGATAAAGGCCAAATGGCCACCATCGGACGCAGCCGAGCAGTCCTGCAAACGGGGAGGCTGCGGTTAGCAGGGCCTCTCGCCTGGATGGCCTGGTTGTTAGTTCACATTTACTACCTGAGCGGTTTCAAAAACCGCGCGCTCGTCCTCATTCAGTGGGCGTACTCCTATTTCACGTTCGCGCGCGGCGCGCGCCTCATTGTCAATAAAAGGTGGCAATTCTACGAAGCCGTTACGGACGATAGGCCGACTACGCTAGGCTCCGGGCAATCCGCAACGGGGGACGCGCCTCGCCCTCCCGTGTGATCCGACCCGCAAGCCCACCCCGGGTGCGCAGCGCACTGTGACATTTATACATGGGGCGTGGGGAGCAGGCCGCTACGGACGCGCTCAAGGGAAGCGTTCCCCATGGTCTGGAGGGGGGCGCACCGCACCTGGCACGGCAAGTGCTTTTAAGCATGTGTTCGGGAGCACTCGAATAGGGGAACCGGCAGCGCGGTTCCCACGCTTGCCGATGTGACGTGTGAACGATTTCTGGATGGCCCCTATGAACTGTGCATCTGTAACAATCGTCGAAACAAATGGCACGACCCCTGTACTGGAAAGTCCCGAAAAAATCTTTGGGGGCGCCGTATCGGGAGTCCAATGCGCCACCATTATTCAAGACGCAGAGGAGCCCATTGCTCAGCTCTCAGCTCGCGTGCGCCGCCGACTTTCGTCTATTGCGGAAGAATCCACGCAACGCTGCGTGACCTACTATATGGGCGAGGACCAATCGGTGACCTCCGCAGCTGTTCGTCGTGCTCTTTGTGATGTGGCGATGGAATGGCTCACGCATTCGGCAGGCGAAGCTTCACTGCGCCTCTTGGTGCCGGATTCGATGAGTGATACCGACAGGCACAAGTTCCTTCGCCTCGTAGGTGAATTAACGAACATCAATCCTCGCGCGGTCAATGTTTCTCTAGTTTTTGCGCGCGCGAGAATCCAGAAGTCGGAGGAAGTCTCCCGAGTCCGGCAGTCGGTCGTCGCACGATACCACAAAGATTCGCAGTCATGCGTGCTGCCTTAACGCGTCAGCGAATCGAGTAGCCGCGGTACCTCACTGGGCAGCTCGCGGGCTAGAAATCCCAAAGGGCCCAGCTTGGAGGACAAGGCTTCCCCGGCCTTGGCGTGAAGATAGACGCCCCACACGGCCGCCTGCACGGGCTCCGCGCCTCGCGCGATTAATCCCGCAATCATCCCCGAAAGCGTGTCGCCTGAGCCCGCTGTTGCGAGCCCGGAGTTGCCGGCGACGTAAATTCAAGGGGACGCGCTAGGACTTCATCGCGTTCGCAGCCCCAGAGCGTCGCCATTTCTCCGGCATGCGGGGTAGCGACGACGCCCGCGGCGTAACGCGCCAAGGTGCGCCGCCGTCCGCGGAGCACTCGCAAGGCGCCAGCATCGAGGACCAGCGTGCGACGCGATTTTGTTTTCTGACAGTGTTGAACGATGCTCGCCGCTGCTGCTTGGCACATGCCAGGGCCCACCAACAGCGCGCGACACGCTTCAATCTCTTTGGAAATCTTAGCGACTGCTCCGACGTTCGTGCGGGAACTTGGCGTTAATGCCAATCCGAGTGAAACGGTTGAGTCCGAACTCCTTTTCGCGTAGCCGCTCATCAACGACAAAGGTGAGGCTACGTTGTCGGATGCGGCTGTCGGCCACAACAAGCTCCGCCGTCATCTTGGCGCGGGCGTAAGGTGAACTCATCACCACAGAAGGCTGCTCATGCTCAGGTTTTTGACCAAACCAAGACCCCAGCGCACGAGATTGCCTCTCACCCAAGGGCGAGAGCGGAACATCCATATCCCGACCGCTGATGTCGATGAGGTGCAAGCCATCTCGCTCGGCGACGTCGCCGGCACTCTCGCCGTGCCGAACCAACCAGAGTAAAGCGGGTTGTAGTGCCGAAGCCAAAGCGACTAAAGTCTCACTTTGGCATTCTCGTTTTCGCTCGTCACGAGGCGTTCCCCGCTGAGATAAGCTTTCGCGGCGTCAATCACAAACTTCACGCCGCGAGCGCCGCTGTTATCCCAATACTCCCCCTCGGTCGGATCGACCCGGATCAGGCAAAGATCGGGATCTTCAGAGCCAACCGGGAACCAAATTTTCCAAGCCTCCCTCCACAATCTGCGAATGGTTGCCCTGTCTTTGTCGACACTGGCAACCCCCGACAGCGAGGCAAACTTGGTCTTGCTTTGAAAGGCCACGGCGACGTGGGCATCCCCGACGAGCTCTGCGAGTTTTTCGCTCTTCACGGAAGCACAAAAATAGAGGCTGCCGTCCGCTTCGACCTCGGCCAAGCCCATGGGTCTACCCCGCAGGTCACCAGCCGGAGTGCGAGTGACTAGAACACCCGTGTCGAATTCTTGAACGATGGAAAGTAGGTGGTCACGCTTGGTTTTCTCCATGCCCGCACCCTAGCAAGCCATGTGCCGTTGCGTTTCGGGCGGTGCGTTGTCAAATGCAGCCTTCAATCCCAGTACTGACGTGTAGCGTTCGAACGCCCGCTCACCTGCACGGAGCCGCATCAGCGCCCCTTCGGCGATCGGGCGCGCTAACGCTGGGTTGGAACGAATAAGCGGGGCGATCACTTCGCGATTCCAAGCGGCAGAATGACGTCGATCGAGCGTCGCGTGGAGTGCAAAATATTGGCGCGTTTGGCCAGGGAGCCCTAGCCGTTTGAGGCCCTGATTCACCAACGTAGCTCGCCCGGGCGCCGTGAGCTCAATAACGCCCAAAGCTCCAATGGATTGAAAGGCGTAATGGCGGTGCATCGCGAGTGCCACCATCAGGTTGCCGAGCGCCAATACTTCCCAAACGGGCTCAGTTCGCAGCACATCGATTTGAAGGTCGTCAGCCAGGCGTGACAGCATGGGACCATGCATGCCGGCTTCTTTGCCTTGCCCCATTTCGTCCCAGTAGTTGCGAGCTAGCTCAAGCTTAGCGCGGGTGGGCAGCTTCACTTGCGTGAGGGCGACGAGATCCTCAAAGCCGGCCTCGCCCATCATTTCTTGACCTAGAAACCAGCGCATCTGCTCAATATCGGCAACATCCGCAAGCCACGGAAACAGCGGATGCCCCTGACCGGGCCCCTCGGCTTCGAGCTTCTCGAACCACTCGATAAATGAATTGGCATCGCTCGGAGCGCACGCTGCGGCGTGAGCAATCCCCAACCTTTCTCGTTCTACGAAACGGCATTCCTTCAACTGAAGTTCCGACTGTTCGCCGAGCGTCTGCTCCAACCGTGCGCTCTGGAAGGCCGAGTCGTTATTAAAAGAGGGCGACAGCCTGTGACGATTGAATTCCGCGAGCTTAAGCTGGAGGGATAGACGGGAAGGTTGTTCCCACGGATTTGGCTTCAGAGCGAGCATGCCCGCGTTGATTGCAACTTTAAGGCCAGCTGCTGCCCGGCATCCGTGCACAGAGGCCGACCGCGGCGAACCGCTCCACACCCTCATTGGCGGGCAGCTCGAGCTCTTCGCCAAAGATATCTGGATCGATTTCCGAGTAATGAGTGCGCGCATGCCTGCGGGCGAGAATGGGTTTCGCTTGCTCCCAAAATGAATCCCGCCCGGCGATGATCGGAGCGCCCGTGTAGAGGAGCAAAACCCCGTTTGGCCGCAAGCTTTCGACTGCTTGCTCCACAATGCGTAGTCCGAGGGCCTCACCGTGGCTGCCCCCGCCATGTCGATACTGACGACCGAGCGAGTCTTGCAAGTAAGGCGGGTTGGCCACGATGGTGTCGATGCGGCCGTGCACCGACTCGAGGACATTACTTTCGACCAAGTTCACCTCGCAGCCTGCGAGCAGCGCGTTGATGCGGGCATAAGCGAGCGCACGCTCGTTAATATCGGTCAGGGTGACCGTCGTGACGTTCTCCGCCAGCACGAGCCCTCCCGCTCCGCTCCCGCACCCGATGTCCACGAGGTGCCCGTGGGCCGCATTCATCTGCTTTAGAAAAGCACAAAATCGGTAGGTGTCGGGGCCGAAGAAAACTGCATCCTTGGCGGTGGTTGGCGCTGCAGAGCGAACAAAGAGGCGCCCCATGCACGTAGAAAACCCCACCGAAGAACGCATCATCCCCGCGCTCGTGTCCACGATCTCCGCACGCAACATGGTATCGAGAAGCCCCGGCGGGAGCAGCGTCGCATCGAAAGGTAAATTCCACCCGAAAACATCGCGCAGATCCTGGCTGAGTGCCTCCCCCCCGCCCCGCCTGGCTAGGACCCGACGGCGTGTTTCGGGGGTCACACTCACGAAATGATAGTTCAATCGCTCGAGCGCTCGGGCGATGTCTAAAAGTGGCTCCTCGTCTGCGGTCACACGTTCACTCTCTTCATGGGAGCGAAGCAACGTTCGTGCCGTTTGGCCGGTGAGCGGCAAAGCGCCTCGCCATGGCGTTTTTGCTCGCGCCTTCTTAGTTATCGCGCGGAATGCGTGCTGGTACGTTGCCTGCAACACGCCTCCGGAGCGCCCGTAAGAGCGCCCACTCCGGATTACTCACTACTCAAAGAGCCCGTCATGATTTTGAAATCTCAACTATCACGCTCGGATTTGGCTGATTTACTGCGCGACCTCGCTCCCCTGCGTTTCGATATGCCTTCTAAGGGCGACGAGCGATGCTGGCTGGAACTAGAAGCGCCCTTGGAGGGAGACATATCGTTTGCCGAGGGCGTTGGCGTTCACATCCGTGCGCGCGGCGCTTTCCGTTTTGAGCTCCGCAAAATCGCGCTGCGCGCGGCGCTTCCTGAGGTATCGCTCCTAATACGCCCATCGCTCACGCGCGCCAAATTCGGTGGACAAAGGCTTGCATTGGTGACTGAGCTAGAGCGAGCGGAGCTTGGAGCGGAGGCGTGTTCCTTGACCAGCGCGGTCAAACAATACCTGCGTCCTGGCGAAAACCTGCTCTGGGCGTTGGCAGACGGACTCAACGCGAGCCTTCGTGTGGCGACCACGGCGGACTGCGCTTTAATGCTGATGAGTTCTCCCGATGCGACGTTGGACGTTGGGTGCGACTCGCTCACCTTCGAACTAAGCTTTCGAGGGACCTTTGTGCGCTCAGCTGCGCCCGCCCACAAAAATGTGACTCATGTAGCCGAGAAGCGAGCCGCGGGAATACACCGCGGTCGCTGAAAGCAGCTTTAAGGCTGCTTGCACTCCCGCCTAAGGTGGGGCTGAGCGCTACGCCCATGCTGACTGACGTCAAAGTTAGAAAGTTAGACAGACGGTGCAAGGCTGTAATCATCGCACAGCATGAAACGTGCTCTTTAGAGCGGATGAAAACAAATAAGAGACTTATATGTCGCCGCAGTGTGCTTAGCTCCGTGGCGATCGTCGCTGCGACATTCGGGCTCCTACACTGCAACAACAATGACAAGGCTGTAGAAGCGATTCCAGCTTCAGACGGTCCTGGTGGCGACAATCCGAACGTGCACACGAACGGCGACGCAACCAAAGGTAAGGATGTTTTTCGCTTCGAAACGTTCGGGAATGAGGGCTTCTGGACTGACGCGGTGAAGCTCAAGGCGGGCGTTGTGGCTGCCCAGCTGACACCGGTCCAGGCGCTGACGGCCGGGCTTTCTGTGGACATTGAGGCACTGGATGCGGCTACGCAGAAAGCGGTCGCTGATGAGATCAAAGCGATGGGCACAGCCGGCCCGCTGCTGAACAGCTTCGCCACAACCGTGCTACTGCTCAACGCGAATGCCATCATCGGCGTCGCGGCGAAGGACTCAGACGGCAATGGCACCATCGATGTGGCGGGTGCGGACAAGATCGGGCTCACCTGCGCGCTTTGCCATGGGATAACAGACAAATCAGGCTTTGATCTTCCCTCCGGAGGTTCAATCGGTAAGCGCATTGACGGGCCCGCGGTCCACACTATCAATGTCGGCGCTATTCTGGCTATGGCGGCCAATACGCGTGCACTCTTTCCAATGGCGCAATTGAAAGGCGCGGACGGTAAGTCGATCGGCAGGGCACCTTCTGCCGCAGGCCTCACGAAAACGTCAACAGAGGCGGAGTTCGACGCGTACTTCTCGAATCCAAGTTACTACCCCGTGGGCATGTTCGACGACACCGTGGATGGCAACGGCAACCCCATGCACAACACCCCCATGTTCGCGGCAAACCTCGCGGCGCCTTGGGGAACCGGGGGCGAGCTTCAGAAGCTCGATCACTTCTCGAACACGGTCTACACCGCGCTTTTCGACATGACGAACCTGCTCACCCCGGGAGGCAAGGCATTTCTTAACACCGCCGCTGGTAGCGTCGGTGACGCGCTCGCCGCTGGTTACGCGGAGATCCTCACCGCCAGCAGCGCCCCCACTGGCCCCTTCGTCACGGCTACTACTCAGGGGAAGCCCGGCGAGGGCGAAAACTTGCTAGGCCTGCGCGTCGACAACCAAAAGCTTCTCGATTTGAACGGGTACGAGTTGCCACAACGTTGATCAATCGAAGTTCGTGCCCGCCATGATCGTGGAGATGAACAAGATCTTCCCTGCCGATGCACCTGTGGTGCTGCTTCCGCGCACTCCGCCGGCGGGCCCTGTTTCCGATACGGCAGGCAACACGTTCGACGACAAGATGATCGTTATCAACGCTACTTTGCGCGGCCTGAACCGGGGTGTTGCGATCGCTCGCGGCCCGACAGCACCCCATCCTTTCTACATAGCTGAGAGCGCTGCGCGTAGCGACGTCGTTCTGTTTCTCAAGGGCCTCGACGATACCAGTAAGTAAGAATTCCTCTTGATTGAGGACACCATCCGACCGACTCGGTGTTGGATTCAAAACCTGCCGGCTTTTTGTTTGAAAGCCCTCTCGCTGCTGCTTGAGGGCTTTCGGGCTTTCGGCGCCCCCACGCTGTTTGCTTCGCGACGCTAGCCTGTGTCGAATTGTCTCAGCGGGGCAACGCTCACCAGCAGGTTCGCACGATCCGTACAGCGGTCGCCTGTTCTCTGCGGTCACGATTATCTTAGATGTCGCGCTTTCCTAGCAAAGGGGGAACCGACGTGAGCGTGGCACGCACATTGCTGAAGGGGCTACGGCGCGAACGTGACGCGTCCACCTTCCTCAGGAGAAATGAATATGAAACTTTACTCAGGAGCGTGCCTTTGCCTCGTTGCAGCGGCGTGCTCTACGAACAAACCACCGGAAAATCAGCCGAAGCCCTGGAATGAAACGACCCCCGTCTCGGCGCCGGCGGTGACTCCAGCTTCGTACGGAGCCTCCGCGGGCCCACGGCCCACGGCGGAACACAGTGCGGCCCCGACCAGCGACCGCGCTCCGGGCCGGCCGAACAGAGGCGAATCCGCGGATGGGCATGCGGCGCATCCTGAGGAAGGTGGCCCCGCGCTTCAGAATAACCCTCCCTCCCCGACCCGACCCAATGCGGCGGAAACCAACGCAAAGAGTGGCACCGCGCCGGACAACACCAAAGTAAACAAGCGTGATACGAACGACGCGGCCTTGACGCCCATCGATCAAGGAAACGGCGAGACCGACCTGAAGATCACTCAGCAGATTCGGCAAGCGGTCATTGGCGATGACTCGCTCTCATTTACCGCTAAGAACGTCAAAATCATCACCGTCAAAGGCAAGGTCACGCTGCGCGGTCCAGTTAACACTTTGCAAGAACGCGCCAGTATCGAAGCTGCGGCACGCAAGATTGCAGGCGCCGCTCAAGTCGACAACCAACTCGAAGTAAAGAAGTGAAAGGTAGTTTCATATGAGCAAGAATAAAACCGTTATCGCGATCGTGGAAAGCCACATTCAAGCCGAAAAGATAGTCACTGCGCTCAAGGGCGCGGGCTTTGCCAACAACGATATCTCCGCGCTTTTCCCAGACAAGGGCGGGACGCGCGACTTTGCGCACGAGCATAACACCAAGGCCCCTGAAGGCGCCGTGGCTGGCATCGCAGGCGGCGGCGTCATCGGCGGGACCCTCGGCCTCCTCGCAGGCATTGGCGCTCTTGCTATTCCGGGACTCGGGCCCTTCATCGCCGCGGGTCCACTGATGGCAGCGCTCAGCGGAGCAGCCGCAGGAGCCGCAGTAGGCGGAGTGACCGGAGCTTTGATTGGCCTCGGCATCCCCGAGCTCGAAGCGAAGAAGTACGAGGGCAAGCTGCAAGGCGGCAACATCCTCATGGCGGTGCATGTCGAGACCAGTGAAGCCCAAAAGCGCGCTGAAGAGCTGCTTAAGCGCGAGGGAGCTCACGACATCAGCGCTACAGGTGAGGCCGCCGTGCCGAGCGCGAAGAACGACGAACGTCGCCTCTAGTTAAAAAGAACAGGACGGACGTCGACTGTCGAGAAGACCGACGAACGTCCAAGCTAGGTGCTGCGCCGCCAATACGCCGTTCCCGAATGTTCGGGGGCGGCGCGTTGCGCGTACGGAGACTCGTCCCCTTTTTTTTTCCATTTGTGAAGCTTGCTGTCAGCTGCATGCCACTCCTTGCTCACTCACACGAACGCACCGCCCTCAGCGGGAAGATCATCGTCATCACCGGAGCCTCAAGCGGGCTGGGTCGCGAAACAGCCATCCAATTCGCGAATCAGGGCGCCTTCGTCGTTCTAGCGGCACGTCGACAAAGTGCTCTCCAGGAAACCGCGGCCATGTGTGGGGGTGAAGCGCGCGCATTGCCTATCACGACCGATGTGACGATCGAGCAGCAGGTCCAGCTCTTGGTGGAGCGAACGATGGAGCGCTTTGGCCGGATAGATATTTGGATCAATAACGCGGGAGTAACACTGTTTGCGCGCTTGGATCAGGGTTCGTTCGAGGAACACCGACGGGTGATCGAAACCAATCTTTTTGGCGCGATGCTCTGCGTACGGGCGGTGCTGCCCATTTTTAGGCGGCAGCATTCCGGGATCGTGATCAACGTCGGCTCCATCCTGAGCAAAGTGGGGCAGCCCTTCGTACCCTCCTATGTGATTAGCAAGTTTGGCCTCCGCGGCCTCTCGGAGGCGCTGCGCACGGACGTTGCCGACGAGCCCGGGATTCACGTTTGCTCCGTGTTTCCGTACGTCATTGACACGCCGCACTTCGAAACTGCTGCCAATCTCATTGGGCTCAAGGCGCGAGCGATGCCGCCCGTACAAGAGGCGTCGACAGTGGCGCGCGCCATTGTCGGTCTTGCAAAACGGCCGCGGCGGGAACGGCACGTGCCGCGCGTCGCTGCTCTTGGCGTGATGCTCCACGGCCTATTCCCCAACTTTTTTGAACGTGTCCTCCTGCAGGTGCTGAGCGAATGGCACTTCGAAAAGCAGACCGAGCCCAAGACGAGTGGCAGCTTGTACACCCCCTTGCCAGGCCGAGCGGAGGTAACTGGACATCGCCGGCCGAGGATCAGTTTGGTGGGTTTGTTAGCTTGGGTTGCGACGCGTTTCGTTCGAATCCTGACACGGCCAGCGCCCCGTCCTTCGAGATAGCGCATGTCGCAGCGCCACGACGTTGTGATTGTCGGAGCTGGGCCGAATGGACTTGCCGCCGGCTGCTTCTTGGCTCGAGCGGGCCCTAGCACGCTCGTCTTGGAGGCGCACTCGCAGCCGGGCGGTGGAATGCGCTCGCACGCACTAACACTGCCGGGCTTCGTTCACGACGTGTGCTCAACGGTACACCCGCTGGGCATCGGTTCGCCCGCGTTCCGGAAGCTCGAATTGGATCGCTACGGCCTCGGATGGATCGAATCTCCCGCGCCTCTCGCGCACGTCTTCGACGACGAAACCGTCGTTACTTTGGAACGCTCGTTGGAGGCAACCTCCGCCCAGCTCGGTGTCGACGCGGAGGCGTACGAGAAGCTCATGCGACCGTTTTCCAACGAATTTTCGAGCCTGACCCGGGATATCCTCGGCCCGCTCAGCTTCCCGTCAAACCCATGGCTTTTAGCTCGCTTCGGCTGGACAGCTCTACGCTCGATGACGGGCTTGGCCCAGCGCTTTCGTGATCCTCGGACGAGCGCGCTGCTCGCGGGGATGGCAGCGCACGCGATGCTTCCCTTGGATGCCGCGGCCACCGCGTCGTTTGGTTTGGTCTTGGCGATCGCGGGCCACGCGGTAGGGTGGCCGCTCGCTCGCGGGGGCTCACGCGCCATTTGCGAAGCGCTCGTGACCTGCCTGAAAGCAGCTGGGGGAGAGCTTCAAGTCGATCACGAGGTCAGAAGTCGGAAGGATCTACCGGACGCGCGCGCCTACGTGTTTGATGTCACTCCTCAGCAGCTCCTGCGTATCCTCGGCGAGCACTTGCCCGCGCGATACGCTGCCAAGCTTTCTCGCTTTCGCTACGGTCCTGGCGTGTTCAAGCTGGATTGGGCCCTTCGCGCGCCCGTTCCGTGGCGCAATTCCGCGTGCGCTCGGGCAGCCACCGTGCATATCGGCGGATCCCTTGAAAGAATGGCCGAAGCAACGGCCGCAGCTAATTCCGGGCGCCGGCCGGAACGCCCATTCGTCTTGTTCGTCCAACCAAGTCTCTTCGATTCAAGTCGCGCCCCCGCAGGCTGCCATACGGCATGGGCTTATTGCCATGTTCCACACGCCGATACCGAGGACATGTCCGACGCGATCGAGAGCGAAATCGAGCGCGCAGCTCCAGGCTTCAGAGACGTCGTATTAGCGCGCTCCCAACGAAATTCCATGGACATGGAACGCTACAACGCCAACTATGTGGGCGGAGATATCAACGGTGGCCTTGCCAACCTGGGGCAATTGTTCTTTCGACCCACCGCTCAATTGGATCCCTATCGGACCGCGCTTTCCAATGTATTTCTTTGCTCTTCATCGACCCCGCCCGGCGGCGGCGTGCATGGCATGTGCGGCTATTGGGCGGCACAGAGCGTCCTGCAGAATGTCTTCAAGCATTCGCCCGACAACATTACAACAAGACCTTAAACAGGCTACTTAGCAGGCACTTCCTCGCGGCTGCGACGACGGCGACGACGACAAGCCCTGTGACCACCTTGCCCCAGTCGGGGCATTTCGCCCCAAAGACACCACCGACGCTGGCTACGTTAGTGCTCAGGCCGTTGCTTTACTCAGCTGTTCTCAGCTTCCAAAACTCGCAACGCCGGCGGACGAGATGCGGTGACCGTGGAGGTGGAAACAGCCACGAGTTCTGGTCAGCTAAAGGCTCTCGGCGTGGGTTGCATGCCGCCCTTGTGGGAAGTAACGTGTCGCATGCTCCACGAGTTCCTCGCAGCTAAACGTGATGAGATTCTCGCTCGGGCAAGAAAGCGAGTTGCAACGAGAAGTGCGCCCGCAGCAACCGCCGCAGAACTCGAAGCGGGGCTCCCTATTTTCTTGGACCAGCTGGGGGATGCGCTGCGCTTAAGCGAGCAGACGGATGGTGTAAACCACGATTCAATCTCGCGCTCGGCGGCTCTCCATGCCAGTGACCTGTGGCGCCAGGGCTTCACCGTGAAGCAGGTCGTCCACGACTATGGTGATATCTGCCAGGTCGTTACCGAACTGGCTGTCGAAACAAAGGCGCCTCTCAGCACCGAGGAGTTTCGTACGCTCAACCTGTGCCTTGACGATGCAATTGCAGCAGCTGTCGCAGAACACGGGGAGCAGCGTGAGGGAGCCATCCGTGAGGAGGGAACGGAGCGTCTGGGTGTCCTCGCTCATGAGCTGCGCAACCTGCTGAACACGGCGATCCTATCGTTCGAGAGCATCAGGATGGGTGCTGTCGCTCCCAACGGCAGCACCGGTCTCATACTCGGCCGGAGTCTGCTGGGGCTTCGCAATCTCATCGACCGTTCGCTGGCCGATGTCCGCCTCGATTCAGGCAAGCAAAACCTTGAGCGTGTGTCGGTGGCCGAAGTCATTGAAGACGTAGAAATTACTGCCTCGCCTGAAGCCAAAGCGCGAGGGATTCAATTCACGGTCAAGCTGGGTGAGCCCACAGTGATCGTGGAGGCTGACCGACAGATTCTGACTGCCGCGATCGCCAACCTCGTGCAGAACGCGTTCAAGTTCACCCACAAGAAGGGCAGCGTTGTGTTGACCACGAGTACAACCTCGGAGCGTGCCCTGATCGAGGTGGAAGACGAATGCGGTGGCTTGCCGCCAGGAAAGACTGAGGAGCTGTTTCTCCCGTACACGCAACGTGGCGGCGACCGCCACGGGCTCGGGCTTGGTCTCTCTATCTGCCTCAAGACTGTCAGGGCCATCAATGGTGAACTGCGGGTGCGCGACATCCCGGGCAAGGGCTGCGTCTTCACCATCGACCTGCCGAAGCAACCACCAGCGCCTACTCGCATCGGTAGTCGTCAACGCAAGCCGGAAACTTCGTCGTCGACATCCTCGGTCCCCTCGGGCACTAAGAAAGCGCGGTCCACTTAGTCCGCTAACTTAGAGGATGCACTCGCCCTGGGGATTCGGTGGTGCGGGTTGTCGACCGCTCCTAGACGTGCCAAAGGCAAAGCATGCGCCTTGCGTTCCTCGCAGCTAGCCGTGACGAGATGTTCGTGTTGGCCCTCGTGGGCCTGAGCTCCTGCGGATCCAAGCAAGCGACCGGGTCGGTGCTTACAGCGGCGGGCACCGCCGCTGTCGTAGTCGCCACGGCCGTTTTGGATCAGCCGAGCGGCTGTTCGGAGGTCTCAGGTTCTCTGCCAGGCGACAAAGAGGTTCGCTGCCAAAAGCACCCGGACACGAAGGTAACCCGCGCTGCCGTTGCTGGCGCGGGTTTAGGTCTCGTGGCGGCCGGAACCGAACTCCAACGCGCAGGATTTGACCAGGCGAGTGCGTCCAGACCCCCGTCCCGTCCTCGACAGGGCGACGACCGGGATCAAAGTTTGACCGCTCCCCCGTGCTCCACAGGCCCGGTTCGAAGCGTTGTGTTCTTGGCCCCGACCGCGGGCGCTGCCGGGGCCAATTCAGGTGCCGCCATCGGACTGTCAGCGGTCCGAGGACTAGGGGTTCTCTCTCGGGGGCGGGATCTCCCTTCGCAGGTTTTATTGGCAACCGACGGTTGGGATTTCAATGGTATTGGCGTCGAGTTGCACACCTTCAGTTTGGGCAAACACGCGGCCCGTCAGCGTCGAGCCGGTGTTCATGGTGATGGCGGTGCCAGAAATAACTGTTCCGTAGAAGTTCACGGTCTTACCGACGGCGACCTGTTTGCTGAAGCGCCAGAATACGCCGCAGGGTTGGGCCCCATTCAGCAGCACCACTTGGGCCCCGTCCGCTACGGTCAGCGTTAGATTGCCTCGGATGATGAAGAACGCATTGGGGTTGCCTCCAGCGTCGAGGTAGAGGTGCCCGTTAAGAAGGACGTCGGCACTGAAACTATTCATACAGGTGACGCCTGGGTGAAGCGTAATATCACCTGTTAGCCCGCCGACCACATCCGTGTAATCAGCATCGCAGGCGCGCTGATCGATGTTGCCGACAAGCGCGGTGACATCTTGCTGGGCCAAAATCGCGCGTTGACCGTTCGGCGGCAACGAATCGATTCCGTACTTGCTGTAGGCGGGTGCATTGAAACCGGTGATGGTGGACACCGCCATAGCGCTAACCCCAAGCCCACCGCAGACCCTGTCAATATTGGCCGCGGTGATGGAGCTATACGCGAGCACGGCAAACGGCTGAGCCATTCCAACGTTGGGTCCCGAGTACTGTCCCGTGCCGGCTGCAACCTGACCTCCAACGGAGCTGTGCGCGCCGCCGGTGCTGTGCGTGCCCCCGGTGACGCCGGAGGCCCCCCCGTCGCTCACCGAAAGGGTCGATGAATCGTTAACGCCGCAACCGATAAGCAGCACCGAAGCGAGGGGCACGAGAGACACCAGAAGCAGCCGGTTGGTCATCATACGACTCACACTGCATCAAACGGGCCAGCGCGTTTACCTGAGGAAAGTAACTATTTGAGGCCCCAACGTGAGATGTGGATGCAAGAACGCCTCGCGTGTCGCCGGTTCGCCACATTCCTGTTCCGCTCCAGGTTCTCGATATAATTCGTCGTGCCGGCGCCGCACGTTTTCTGTTCAAGTGCGGCAACAAAACTGAGTTCAGCCGACGGGATGGCTGATCACACGCAAGTCACAGGATCATCTCGCGAACGTTTTAGAGAACGCGCAGCCCTTGGGTTATGACGTGAGAATCATGAAGCGATCCAACGCTAGGTCTATGCGTCCTTATTGGTCGAGTTTTTCCGTGCTCGGGCTTGTGCTGATCGCGTGCTCGGGGGGCGAGAACGAGCGGATTGGCCGGGACTGGTAATTTTGGCGCTTCGACGACGCAGCTTAGCGAGCTGCCCGCAGTCACGCTCCTGCCTGGCCAGTCTTTCTTGGTGCAGGAAGGCGTCGGGACCGGTGGCACCTCGCCTCTTCCAGCTCCGGACTTGATCGACGCATCTCCCATCGCTCTCAGCGCTTCGGCCGGCAAGATCGCGCTAGTGCGCGGCGTTGTGACGCTCGGCTGTAACGGCAGCAGTACGCCGTGCTCCCCGGCGCAGCTCGACCCAATCGTCGACCTCGTGGGGTACGGCTCGGCGAATTTTGCTGAGGCCACTCCCACCGCAGCAACCGGCAACACAACATCAGCACAGCGGTTAGGCGGCGGTTGTGTGGACACCAACACCAATGCGGCCGACTTTAGTGTGGGTTCGGTGGTCACGGCACTCACAGGGAGCGGATTTTACTTGCAGGACCCGAGCCCCGACACCAATCCGGCCACCTCCGAAGGCATCTTCGTGTTCACGGGCAGCGCTCCTTCGGTGAGCGTCGGCGACTCATTGCTCGTCAGCGGGCCCGTCACCGAGTTCCGTGCGGGTTGCACACCGAGCTGCTCGCCTTCAGCCAGCGCGTAAAATAACCTCACCATCACCGAGTTCAACCGGCCAACGGCCATCACCGTATTGAGCTCAGGCAACTTGTTGCCCGCGTCGACACGCCTAGGGGCAGGTGGTCGTGTGGCGCCAACTAGCGTCATCGAGGACGACGCCTTCGGAAGTGTTGAAGACGTTGCGGCTACATTCGACGCTGAGCTAGACGGCATCGATTTTTACGAAAGCCTCGAGGGAATGCGCCTCGAAATCGCAAACGCCCAGGTAGTGGGGCCCACTCGGAGCTTTGGTTCTGGAGCGACTCAAAACCAGGAGATCGCCGTGGTTGCCGACAACGGGGCCTCAGCTTCGACGCTGACCGCGCGAGGTGGAGTTGTGATCGCCACCTCGGATTTCAACCCTGAGCGCGTGTTTCTTTCGGATGCCCTGCCAAATAGTGTGGTGCTTCCGACAGCCGACGTTGCCGATCGTTTTTCCGGCGTCACCGAAGGGGTGCTCGATTACAGCTTCGGAAACTTCAAGCTGCTCGTCACCTCGCTTCCGAGTCTCGTTTCGGGCGGCCTGGTTCGCGAAACGCTCAGCTTGGGTGCCCCGTTGGTGCAGCAGTTGTCGATCGCATCGTTCAACGTCGAGAATCTGGACCCGTTGGACCCAGCGACTAAGTTCCAAGAGCTTGCCGGCCTCATCGTCAACAACCTGGCCAGCCCAGATCTTCTGACCTTGGAAGAAGTCCAAGACAACAACGGGGCGACCAACGACGGCACCGTGAGCGCCGACGTCACGCTGTCCACGCTTGTCGCCGCGATCAGCGCGGCTGGCGGCCCGAGCTACGGCACTCGTTCGATCGAACCAGTGAATAGCAGCGACGGTGGGGAGCCCGGTGGCAACATCCGCGTCGCGTTCCTCTTTCGCACGATCGCGGGCTCACCTTCATTGACCGCGCAGGAGGCACCCCCACGAGCGCCAACGACGTCGTAGGCGGCCCTGGTAACCCCGAGCTCCTGTACAGCCCCGGCCGCATCGACCCCTTGAATCCAGCCTTCAGCAGCAGCAGAAAGCCTCTAGCCGGCGAATTTCTGTTCAACGGCAAAAAGCTGTTCGTGATTGCCAACCATTTTAACTCCAAGCGCGGTGACCAACCCCTCTTCGGCCGCTTCCAGCCGCCGACCTTGAAGTCCGAAACCCAGCGAGTCAGCCAAGCCAACATCGTTTCGAGCTTCGTCCAAGCTATCTTGAGCAAAAAAGCCACCGCGGCGGTGGTTGTCGCCGGTGATCTTAACGACTACCAGTTCTCGGCACCGGTCAATGTGCTCAAGGCGGCTGGCCTCTCGACTCTTGTGGAAACCTTGCCTGCCTCTGAACGCTACAGCTACGTGTTCGACGGCAATTCACAGGTTCTTGACCACATCATGGTGACCCCAGCACTATCTGGCGCCGCCTTCGCCGGTTTCGACGTTGTGCAAGTGAACGCGGAATTCGCTCAGCAAACGAGCGACCACGACCCGGCTGTGGCACGCTTCACGCTCGGAAGCGCACCGACCGAGCGCGTGAGGCCTGTGCTCGAGTGCGTGGTTCAGCAGTCGGGCTTTTACACCGCGTATTTCGGGTACCTCAACCCGAACCTGCTCCCAGTGAGCGTCCCGGTTGGAGCGCAAAACAAGTTCACGCCGGCACCTCTCGACCGTGGCCAAACGGCGCAATTTTTGCCTGGGCGGCAGGTTAAGGTTTTTGCGGTCAGTAGAACGCGCTCGGTAGGCGACCCCTCAATACGGGGTGGCGGGATCGGAAGGGGGCCGGGGCATTTCCCCACACTTGAGGCGGCCGCGCGGCTCAAACAGCGCCAAACAACCAACAACAGTCGGGAATTATTGAGGAAGCCGCAGTGGCGCGGATGTTGCTCAGGGACTACACATGGGCGCCCCAGCACTAACCTTGGCTTCCGTTTCCGACATGTCGACTACCTTTGCATCACCATGCTCTTCGCCGCGCGATTCGGGTTCAGTTGCTAAGGGTTCCATTATCCTCGGCAAATATCAGCTTGAATCCCTCATTGGCGAAGGCGGGATGGGCGCGGTGTGGAGCGCGCTGAACCTTCAATTGGAATCGCGCGTAGCCATCAAGCTGCTGCGAGGAGGTCATGGGCGTGAGGAGCTCGCAGAGCGGCTGAAGATTGAGGCACGCGCGGTCGCGCAGCTTCTGCACCCCGGCATCGTTCGAGTGTTTGATACCGGGGAAACCGAGCACGGTGAGCCCTTCATTGTGATGGAGCTCTTAACGGGTGAAGGCCTCGGGCAGGTGCTTTCGCGCGGACCGTTGTCGTGCGTGGAGGCCATTCAAATCATGTTACCCATTGCCGAAGCATTGGCCGTTGCCCACAAGAAGGGCATCGTTCACCGCGATTTGAAGCCGGACAACATCTTCCTTTCTCGAACTGATGAGGGCCTGCAGCCAAAGCTTTTAGACTTCGGTATCGCCAAGCTCAACGGGGATCCCGACGCCGCTAGGCACCTTACCCAAAGCGGAACGCTCATCGGAAGCCCCGATTACATGTCACCCGAGCAGGCCTATGGAAATGAAGATGTGGACCATCGTTCCGACATTTGGTCGTTTTCGGTGGTTCTCTATGAGCTCATCACACGTTCGGCTCCGTTTAAAGGCGCGAATAACCGGGCCTTGTTGCGTTCCGTTGTGCAAGATGAACCTGCCGCGTTCCCCGCCGATGCCAACGTTGACGATGTCTTGGCCAACATCATTCGTTCCGGACTAATCAAGGACAGAGAGCTACGGCCAGGTTCGATCCGCACGCTGGGTGCCGAGCTTGCACTCTGGCTCGTTAATCATGGCGTGTTGCTAGACGCGTGCGGAGCTTCTTTAGAAGGGAGGTGGCTCGGCCGCGCGCAGGAGTCGACACCTCTTTTCTCACAGGTTTCTTTGGGTTCGTCGAGTCCACGGACGAGCGGGACGCCTGAAGCCGAAACCGAAGTGGGTGAGAAGTCCAAACCGTTGACTCTGAGCGGCAACTCATCTGCGGTAAAGTTTCCGATGCGTGGACGGCGGGCGTGGCCGTTGGTCGCTCTTCTGTCAATCCTTGGCGGCATCGGTGGCATCGCGATCTGGGATTCTTTGAACCGCTCTTCGTTTGCGCCACCGGCACACGCCAACGAACTTGCTGTGCGGGCAGCGCGGTTCCCAATGCGTCGACTCCTTGCGGCTCCGTTGTCGCCTGTTCCCCCAATTGTGGAAGTCATCGGGACTGGCGGACACTTAGCAGAGGAGCCTGAAGCCGCCTCCATGCCGAGTGCGCCCCAAGCCAAAGCCAACCGCTACTCAACGACGCCGAAAATACCCACGATTCACCCATCCTCGCCCAAGGTGGACGCGCTTTCTGACTCCTCCCGAGACTTGATCCAGCCGTATTGAGGCCGCGATGTGGATATCCTGGCGAAGGAATGTCACTACACTAGTTGCGGCTGCCGCATGCGTGGCGTCCGCTTGCACTTCGTTCTCAACGGCGCTCGCAGACACGCCAAGTGCTGAAGCCGTCGCAGAATCTCGCCGCGACTTGGCCAAGGTGAAGTACCAGCTGGGCACCGAAGCCTATCGCGAGAAACGATTTCCGGCGGCCGTTCGGTTGTTTCTGGAAGCAGACAAGTTGGCGCCGAGCGCGGCGCTTTCTTTCAATATCGCCCTCGCCTACGAACAAGAACACGACGAACGTTCAGCGCTGCGCTGGTATCGTGACTACCTGCGGCGCGATCCCAAAGTTAAAAATGCCGCCGAAGTACGCGCAAAGATCGCGGCAATCGCGGCGAGCCTTGCGGCCAGCGGTGTGCAACAACTCAGCGTGTTTTCAACGCCCGCTGGTGCGACCGTGACACTTAATGAGCGAAGCGTGGGAGTCACCCCTTTTACCGATGAGTTAAGTCCTGGCAAGCATCATCTCTTGCTTCAGCTGGCCGGCTACGAGGATCGAGAAATCGAGGTGTCGCTTGCTGAGCGTTCGCCGGCGGACGTATTTGTTCGGCTGGATGCGGCCCGCCCTCACCCGGTTGCGGTCAAAGAAGCTCGGGCGCTGCCAGTGCGAGCCGGTGATCAACGGGTGGATCGCGGTCGCCCCCTTGGGATCGCCCCTTGGGTGGTAGCGGGCACGGGTGCCGCCAGCTTGGCCGCTGCTCTCGGGTTTGAGTTGGGGCGACGCTCCGAAGAGTCTCAGGCGGAGCAGGCGCAGTCCCAGTTGGAATTCCAAAGGCGTATCGAAGACGTGCAAACACTAAAAACTACAGCGCGCGTTCTGGCGGGCGTTGGGGGTGGGCTCGTGCTCACAGGCGGCATGCTCTTCATCTTCAATGCCAAACCGACGCCCAGCTCGCAAATTGGGGTGGGCTGTGGTGGTAGGGGTTGCCAACTCGTTGCCAAGGGTACCTTCCCGTGAACGCGCGTGTTTCGAGGCTTTTGGCGCTACTCTCTTTTTGTCTATTTTGCGCCTGCGATGCCGGGATATCGACCAGCCTAGAGGGCAAGGCATGCGATGCCACTGGACGTTGCGCGGAAGGTTATGTCTGCTCCACCTCCAACCTGTGTATGCGCATCGGCGCTCTCGCGGGTGGAGTATCGGTGGTGCCACCGGTAACTTGCGCGGAGGGGATGACACTGTGCGGTAGCAATTGCGTTCTTCTTTCCACCGACGCACGGAGTTGCGGTGGCTGCGGCGCTGTCTGCAGTGCTCCGGCAAACGGAGCCGCGATATGTCTCGACAACGACTGCAACTTTGCCTGCCATGCGCCGTCTTCACCTTGTGGAAATCGCTGCGTGGAGTTCAGTAACGATCCGCAAAATTGCGGCGCGTGCGGTGTTTCATGTCCGGAACCAGTGAGTGGCAGCGCGGCTTGCGTCGATGGCAAATGCCAAACGCTCTGCCGAGCGCCGTCCCAACGATGTGGGGCAGACTGCACTGATATAACCAGCGATCCGGGTCATTGTGGCAGCTGCGACAAGAAGTGTGGCACCGACGAAGTTTGCTCGATGGGGGTCTGTGGCACGACCTGTGGACCAGGACTTTTACCCTGCTCTGGTGCGTGCGTGGACGTGACTTCGAATGGAGACAACTGCAGCACTTGCGGGATGCGTTGCCCGGCTCCAACATCAGCCACCCCCGTCTGCGTCGCCTCCAAGTGCGACTTCACGTGCAGCGAGGGGCTGACAAGGTGTGGAGACGCGTGCGTTGATCTGAACACCAACATGACCAGTTGTGGGAGATGCGGGAACGCCTGCAATTTGCCAGCACAGGGCCAGGCCAAGTGTGAGCTGGGAGCGTGCGCGATCGTCTGCGATCCGGGTTACGCTGAGTGCGACGGGGTTTGCACCAAAACAGCGAACGATCCAGCGAACTGTGGTGCGTGTGGCCATGTTTGTGCTCCCGGGGAAGTTTGTAGCCTGGGCACGTGCAACCTGACGTGTTCAGGAGCCGAACAAAACTGTGGCGGTTCTTGCCTGAACACAGCGAGCAATCCTGCCAATTGTGGAACGTGCGGAACGATGTGTCCCGGAGCGGCTCATGGCGCGCCAGTTTGTGAGGGTGCTGTCTGCAAAATTGGTTGCGATGTTGGCTATGCGTGGTGCAATGGGGCTTGTGTTCGATTGGATATCGATACGCAGAACTGTGGGGTCTGCGCCAAGGGCTGTGCACCTGCAGCTAACGGCGCTCCAATCTGTAAGGCCGGCGTGTGTGGGCTCATGTGCAATGCCGGTTTTACCGCGTGCAATGGCCAATGCGTCGATCTCGGTTCGGACGGGGACCATTGCGGCGCTTGCACGAGAGTCTGCGCCCTCGGTCAAGTGTGCCAGTCGGGGAAGTGCGCCACGGAATGCGGGGCGAAAACGGCTTGCAGCGGCTCGTGCGTAGAGCTCTCTTCAGACACTTCGAACTGCGGCGTATGCGGAAAGGTTTGCACAGCGCCTACCAATGCATCACCCAGCTGCAATGGCGGGAGCTGTTCGTTTGTGTGTGCCGGCGGCTTGCTGCGTTGCGGGCCGAAGTGCATAGACGCAAAGAGCGATGTCGCGAACTGCGGGCAGTGCGGAGCGGTCTGCTCGACCGTGATGGGCGGCAGGGCTACCTGTACCGACAGCCAGTGTGGCGTGGCGTGCGATGCGGGTCTTTCGGTGTGCGGCGGCGCCTGCGTCGACATTAGGCGCGACCCGGACAATTGCGGCGGCTGCATGAAACTATGCCTCGGAAAAAAGAACATGTGCGTGAGCGGAAAGTGCTCCTAAGTGGGTAGCGCGACGTGGCGATTCGGTAAATCTGAGGCAACGCGCCACACACGCTGCTTCGCTCCGGCCTTGGCGGCGCTCTTCCTGTTCGGAGTTCTAAGTGCCGGTTGTGCCTCCTACCAGGGCACCTCGAAAACGGTTCACCCCTCCGTTGTCGTCAGTGAGGGAGCGTGGATCCTGGTACCTAATTTTCCTCTTGTGCTTCAGGAAGCGAGCGACGATTGCGGCGCAGCTGTGCTGGCTTCCGTGCTTCGATTCTGGGGCTATACGGCGACGCCCGGCGCCATCTCGGCACGCCTTGGTGATAAAGACAACCGGCTGAAGGCGGGCGATATGGCGACTTATGCGCGTAGCCACGGGCTGAAGGCGTACGTGTTTTTCGGGACGATGCAGGACATCGAACACGAGTTGGCACGTGGACGCCCGGTTATCGTTGGGCTCGGTAAGATGGTTGGGGCGAAGGAGGCGCTTTCGCATTACCAAGTCGTCGTTGGTTATGAACCTATCAAGAAGCAGCTCTTGCTACTCGATCCAGCTCGCGGTTGGCAGACCGATAGCCTCGCTGGCTTTGAAAAAGAGTGGGCCCTGACCAAAGCTGTGACGATTGTGGCGTTCTTGCCCCATTCTGAGGGTCGCGTGGCCCGTCGCTAGCTTCTTATTGGTAGGCACGCGGGTTGCACTAGTTGAGGCATGAAGATAAAATCGCTCGCCACCTCTGGCTTACTCATCCTCAGCCTATTGCTAACCCTCACCCTCTCCTCTGCCGCCCACGCATTGGACATCCGAACTCCTCAGGTAACCAAGATCGCGGAAGCCACAACTCCAAAGCTCGCCGCTCAGCCGCGTTCCGTTGAACGCGCCACTCCAAGCGAGGAGAAACGCTACGCCGCGCGGGAGGCCGCCTCACCGGGCGCCAAAGAGCACCGAGGCGGAGATACGGTGGTCATTGGAGCCTCAGCCCTTGTGGTTGTGCTGTTGGTGTTAGTTGTGATTGTCCTCATCTAGTGGTTGGTTCGAAGCTCCTGGTTGCCGGCACGTTATTCAGCGTTCTGCTTGGTAACCGTGCCATCAACGGAGCCCCCGCCGCTGCCGCATTGCATCCGAACGATTCGGAGGGAAGGTGTGCGGCGCTTGAACCCGGCGAACACCTTCACGACGGGTTTTTCTTCCGATCGGAAAGCGGCCTCAGCTTCTATTGGGCTGATGTTTCAGGCTCAGCGCCTCGGAACGGCATACGCGGTATTGGGCAAAGCGGTGGGATCTCGATAGGGGGGACGCCCGCGCACGGTTTCGTACTGGGTGGCACGATGTGGACAGCTCGCATCGATCCGGTGTTTGTCCAAAACGGCCTGACTGTCACGCCGGATGACGACAGCGTGAAGCTCACGCTACTTCGCACAGGGCCGTTCATCGCTTTCTATCCCAACCCGACGCGCGGCTTTCACGTACAAGCCGCGGCCCTTCTGGCGATCCAGATTGAGAGTGATGTGAAGGGCAACCCCATCGAACCGGCAGCATTTGGACCCGCAGTGTCGATCGGGCTCGGCTACGAGTGGTTCATCTCGGACCAATTCAGCCTGGGCCTCGTGGCGCGCGCCGCTCTCGGTCAGGTCGTCCGTGCGCCGGAGGCGGGCAGCGAACAGATGCGATGGTTCCTTCCAGATCTCTCGATTTCAGGAACTTATCATTGAAATCTGACTGGCACGCATCGTGCTCCAGGTCCAAACGGATCGTGAGATGCATTTGAGCCGGACACTGAGAATCGTTCGTTGGCTCGTCACGCTCGTGCTCGGCGCCGAGGGCCTGTACGTGCTCGCAGCGAATTCCTTTCTTTCCATGGGAGGGCTGACCGTAGTGTTCGCCGGGACTGATTCGGCCAAGGTGGAGTTCGCGTCAGCCTGGACGCTTGTTCCAGGAACCATCCACGCTCGTGGGCTCAGCATCACCGTCCAAGATCACAACGTGCAATCCTTCATAGCGCTGGATGAAGTGCGAGTAGTACTGAGCCTCCCGGAGCTTTTGTCCCATGTTTTGCACGCGACGGAAGTGCGCGGAGAAGGGCTCGTTTTCCGCTTTCGACACCGGATCCAACCGGAAGCTAAAGATGCGCCGAGTGTTCGCGCCTTGCCTCCCATTCCCGGCTTCTCGGATCCGCCGCTGTACCATGCGTGGGCGCCTGAGCCACCTATCCCGGATGCTCGCTACAACCTTTGGTCTGTCCATCTCGAAGACGTGGACATCGGTGCCAAGGAACTTTGGGGTCAACAATTTCGCTACCTCGGTCGCGCGCGCGCGAC
>CAZSUA010000024.1:0-29814 GCA_964609655.1 uncultured Polyangiaceae bacterium
ATTCGCGAAGGCGGCCGAACTGTCGGCGCCGGCGTTGTTACCAAGATCCTTGAGTGAGTTGAAATAGGAGTGGAGCGGCGCCGCACCCAACTGACACGCCAAGAACTTTCCCTGACTTGTTCTGAGTGCGGCACGCGAAACTACAAGAAAACCAAGCCGATTCGAGAAGGTCAGGCTCCTCTCAAGCTAAGGAAATTCTGCAAGATCTGTAAGCAACACACGATGCACCTGGAAGCCGTTTGATGTCGGGGCCTCATTTAGGGGCGTAGCTCAGTTGGTAGAGCAGCGGATTCCAAATCCGCGGGTCGGGAGTTCGAGTCTCTCCGCCCCTGCAACCCTGGCCGTTCAGCACACAGAAACCGAGATGGATCATGGTCGACAAGCGAGACGAAAACACAGAGACGGAGTCGGAAGAGAGCGCCTCTCAGCTTGCGCTGAGTGAGGCCTCTGTTTCACCCGCGTCTGCCGAGCTGGCGTCTGCCGAACTGGCCTCTGTTGAAGCTGAGGCTTCAGAGCTCGGAGTGACGCGTTACGTCCATGCGGCTTTTTTCGGAGCTACGGTCCTGGTCGCGTTCATTAGCGGGAAGTTGTTGCTCACTATCTGGAATAGTCTAGCGGACTGGCCGCGCGCGGCTGAGTTTGCTCCGTTCCTTTTGAATTATGACGAGGACAAACGGAGTCTGATCACGGTTTTGTCGGGAGCCGCAGTAGGGCTAGCAGCGATCATCTATACCTACCGTAAGGAAGGTGTTCGCCGATGGGCCAATGAAGTGGCCACTGAGCTCGCAAAGGTTGCTTGGCCGAATAAGGAAGCCGTTCAGAACGGGATGGTTGTGGTGCTCATCGCGGGCGCGATCTTCACAACTTACATAGCAATTTTGGACCGCATTTGGGGTTTTCTCACAACACTGGTGTATGGGGCATGACTGAAGAAGCCGCGGCGCAAGTGCAGGAGCAGGCGAAGAAGTGGTACGTGGTGACCACCTATTCGGGCTACGAAAACAAGGTCAAAGTTGGCCTCCAGGAACGGATCCGTCAGCACAAGATGGAGGAGCACTTCGGCGAAGTGATGATTCCATCCGAGACGGTGACGGAGTTAGCAAAGGATGGAAAGCAGCGTCTTAAGAGCAAGACCAGCTTTCCCGGCTACCTCTTCGTTGAGATGCGCATGAGCGAGCATGCCTGGCATCTCGTGAAGGGCACTCCCAAGGTGACAGGCTTCATTGGCGATCAGCACCCTCGCGAGGTCAAGGGGCCTCACATGGAGGATTTGCGCCGTGGCATTGTGGAGGGCGCCGTAAAGCCCAAGCCGCGCCATCAGTTCGCCGAGGGCGACGAGGTGCGCGTGGTGGTCGGGGCTTTCGCCAACTTCTCGGGCACTGTTCAGGAAGTTAAGCCTGATAAACAAAAGCTTAAGGTAATGGTCAGCATTTTCGGGCGTCCGACTCCGGTCGAGCTCGACTTCAGCCAAGTAGAAAAACGCTAAAGCGAGGAAGCAATGGCCGCGTCAAAGAAGAAAATCACTGGGTATATCAAGCTGCAGCTGCCGGCTGGCAAAGCCAATCCTTCCCCGCCAGTGGGTCCCGCATTGGGCCAACACGGCGTGAACATCATGATGTTCTGCAAGGACTTCAACGCGCGCAGCCAGAAGCTCGGCGACACGATTGTTCCAATCGTGATCACGGTGTTTTCGGACAAGTCCTACACGTTCATCATGAAGTCAGCGCCCGCGAGTGTGCTGATCAAGAAAGCGATCGGCCTGCCGACAAGCGGTAAGCCTGGGTCAGGTTCGCCCGAGCCCAACAAGAAGAAGGTCGGCAAGATCACGATGGATCAGATTCGTGAGATTGCGAAAGAGAAGCTGCAGGATATGAACGCTCACGACGTCGACGCTGCGGCCCGCTCCATTGCGGGAACCGCGCGCAGCATGGGGGTAGACGTCATCTAACCCGCGGGAGAATGCCGAGGCATTGCCAAGGCTTTCGAAGGAGAAGAAATGCCAAAGAAAATCCCAAAAAAGACAGCCGAAGCGCTGGCCAAGTTTGACGTGACAGCACGGCATCCTTTGGACCAAGCGGTCGGTCACGTGCTCGCTACGGCGTTCGCGAAGTTTGACGAGAGCGTCGACATCGCGGTGCGTCTTGGTGTTAACCCGCGTCACGCAGACCAAATGGTTCGTGGCGCAATCGTATTGCCTAACGGCACGGGTCGCGGGGTTCGCGTCCTCGTATTCGCGCGCGGCGATAAGGAAAAAGAGGCTCGAGAGGCCGGAGCAGATTTTGCTGGCTCCGATGAGCTGGTTGCTCAGGTTCAGGGTGGAATGCTCGATTTTGAACGAGTCATCGCAACCCCGGACATGATGGGCGCGGTCGGCAAGTTGGGTCGCGTTTTAGGCCCGCGTGGGCTGATGCCAAACCCGAAGGTCGGCACTGTAACCTTAGATGTTGCACAGGCAGTTCGCGAAGCGAAGGCCGGCAAGGTCGAGTACCGAGTCGATAAGGCGGGTGTTGTTCACTGTTCGATCGGCCGAAAGTCGTTCACCAACGCCAAGCTGGCTGAAAATGCTCTGGCTTTGGTTCGGGAACTGATTCAGAAACGCCCCACGACGGCCAAGGGCATTTACCTGAAGAGCGTGACGCTTTCGAGCACGATGGGCCCCGGCGTCCGGGTCGATGCGTCGACGCTTTCGCTTAAGGAGGAGGAGAACTAATGGTCCGCCCCGAAAAACAAGAGGCGGTCGAGGTACTTCGCGGACGCTTTTCAAAGATGTCGTCGGCAGTACTCGTTAACTTTGTCGGGATGAAGGTCGCCGAAATCGATCGCTTGCGCACGACTTTTCGTGCGAAAGGCATCGAATACCGCGTCGTCAAGAATACCTTGGTGAAGAAGGCGCTGGCCAACGAACCCTGGGTTGACGGCCTCAATCTCGCGCTTAAAGGCATGACAGGGATCGCTTGGAGCTTCGAGGAGCCAAGCGCGGCTGCTCGAATTCTCAAGGAGGCGATCAAGGAGGCCCAGAAGCCAGTCATTAAGGCTGGCATTTTGGAGGGCTCGATCCTCGACGCCAAGGCTGTTGAGAATCAGCTGGCGACTTTGCCAAGCAAGGACGAGGCCCGCTCGATGTTGCTCGCAACATTCATGGCTCCGGCACAGCACCTCGTCATGGTGTTGAACGCACCAGGTCGCAATTTCGTCGGAGTGTTGGCTGCCAAGCAGCGCAAAGCCGAGTCCGCATAACCCCGTTTTTTTAAACCACCTCAAGATTCAAGAAGTAAGCAAGGAGCACAATAAAATGGCTGAAATTTCCCGTGAACAGATCGTTGATTTTCTCTCCAACATGCCGGTCATCCAGATCGCCGAGCTCGTCAAAGAGCTGGAAACCAAGTGGGGCGTTA
Organism: uncultured Polyangiaceae bacterium; assembly: GCA_964609655.1. Lineage (GTDB taxonomy): Bacteria > Myxococcota_A > Polyangia > Polyangiales > Polyangiaceae > JBBRRP01. The sequence goes on from CAZSUA010000024.1 coordinate 3,396, forward strand.
GCGCCGCACCTGTAGCTGTCGCTGCGGCAGGTGGCGCAGTTGCTGCCGCACCCGTCGAGGAGAAGACTGAGTTTGACGTCATCCTCGCTGACGGTGGCGCTAGCAAGATCAACGTGATCAAGGTGGTTCGTGAAATCACCTCACTCGGATTGAAGGAAGCGAAAGACCTCGTTGAGAGCGCTCCCAAGGTTATCCGTGAGGGTGTGAGCAAGGAAGAAGCAGAGGACACCAAGAAGAAGTTGGAATCCGCAGGCGCCAAGGTTGAGGTCAAGTAATCCTGAGCCCTACGTGCCCTTGACGCAGTCTTTTTTAGTTAAAAACAGCCAGTGCGCCAAATCTTGGCGCACTGGCACCGTTTGTTGTAGCGAAGTACGCTTCCGAGCGGGATGGGCCCTCTGTGCCCTCCCGCCTGGTCGCCATTTGAGGAGCCTAAGTCGATGAGTTCAGCTGTCCAGTCGAATTTTCGGCACCGCACGAACTTTGGTCGTGTGAAGCCTGCGGTCGAAATCCCTAACCTTATCGACATTCAGAAGAGCAGCTACGACAAGTTTCTTCAGTCGCATATCGAGCCGCGTGCACGTGACGCGCTCGGGCTGGAAGGCGTCTTTCGCAGTGTATTCCCCATCCGCGATTTCGATGGGACGAGCGAGCTCGTTTACGTTTCCTACAACTTGGAAACGCCGAAGTATGATGTCGAAGAATGTCGCGCTCGAGGCATGACGTTCGCCGCGCCGATCAAGGTGACGACGCAACTCATGGTTTACGATGTTCGCGAAGGCGGTGATCGCATCGTGCGGGACATCAAGGAGCAGGAGGTCTACTTCGGAGAGATCCCGCTCATGACCGATACCGGCACCTTCATCATCAACGGGACGGAGCGCGTAGTTGTCTCCCAGTTGCACCGAAGCCCCGGCGTATTTTTCGACCACGATAAGGGCAAGACGCATTCGAGCGGCAAGTTGCTGTATTCGGCACGAGTCATCCCGTACTCAGGCTCCTGGCTGGACTTTGAATTCGACCATAAAGACGTGCTTTATGTGCGGATTGACCGGCGCCGGAAGATGCACGCCACGGTGCTGTTGCGCGCTCTCGGCTACAACACGCAGCAGCTCCTGAACTATTTCTATGCCACCGAAGTTGTCTACATGGACAAGGCTGGAAAGTTCGCGAAGAGCGTCGAGTACGATCTTCTGCCTGGCCAACGAGCCACGCGCGACATCAAGGTAGGTAGCGAGATCATCGTCAGGAAAAATACGAAGTTCACGCGCGCCGCGATCAAGAAGCTCAAGGAAGCGAAGATTGATCGCTTGCCGCTGGAGCTCAATCAGCTGGTCGGCAAGGTGAGCGCCGAAGACGTCATCGACAAAGAGACCGGCGAAGTTCTGCTGGAGTGCAACGAAGAGGTCACCGAAGTGACTCTCGAACGGTTGCGTGAAGCGGGCATCGAACAGTTCAAGGTACTCTTCATCGACGGCCTCAACGTTGGCCCCTATCTGCGAGACACGTTGATTGCGGACAAGGTGGTCACCACCGAAGACGCGATCATGGAGATCTACCGGCGCTTGCGCCCGGGCGATCCCCCGACGTTGGAGACGGCTAAGCAGCTCTTCAACAACCTGTTCTTCAACTCGGAGCGCTACGACCTTTCGGCCGTGGGTCGGCTCAAGCTGAACTACAAGTTCTACCGCGATCTCGAAGACGACAAAAAGCCCGGCCTCGACAGCAAAGTCCTCACCGCGGGCGACATCCTCGAAACGGTTCGCCATCTGATCGAGCTTAAGAATGGCCGCGGCTCCGTCGACGACATCGACCACCTGGGTAATCGTCGTGTGCGAGCTGTCGGCGAGCTGATGGAGAATCAGTATCGCATCGGACTTGTGCGCATGGCACGAGCGATCAAGGAGCGCATGAGCGTCTCACAAGAGATCGACACGCTGATGCCGCACGATCTCATCAACGCAAAGCCTGTCGGCGCGGTGGTGAAAGAGTATTTCGGCAGTTCGCAGCTCTCGCAGTTCATGGATCAGACCAATCCGCTCAGTGAAGTGACTCACAAGCGACGTCTGAGCGCACTTGGGCCTGGTGGCCTCACGCGTGAACGCGCAGGCTTCGAGGTGCGCGACGTGCACGCCACGCACTATGGCCGTATCTGCCCGATTGAGACGCCAGAAGGTCCGAACATTGGCCTTATCGCGTCGCTGTCCACGTTTGCCCGGGTGAACGAATACGGCTTCGTCGAGACACCGTACCGCTGGGTTTCCGAAGGGCGCGTGACTGAACGCGTTGAGTGGTTCAGCGCGCTTGAGGAAGAAGGCAAGTACATCGCGCAAGCGCGTGCTGACTTGGACAAAGTTGGCAACTTCACCACCAGCCTGGTGCCGGCCCGTCTGAATGGCGATTTCCGCATGGCACTGCCCGATCAGATCGATCTGATGGATGTGGCGCCCAACCAGATGGTGAGCATTGCTGCGGCGCTGGTGCCCTTCCTGGAACACGATGACGCGAATCGCGCCCTGATGGGAGCGAATATGCAGCGCCAAGCTGTGCCCACCTTGCGACCTCAGGCGCCGCTTGTGGGAACAGGCATGGAGCAGCGGGTTGCTGCTGACTCCGGCGTGTGTGTAGTGGCGCGGCGTGATGGCGTTGTGGAAAGCGTCGACGCTGAGCGCATCGTGGTGCGTGCTACCGCTGAAGAGGGTGATGAAGTTCCGGATATTTATCAGCTCAGCAAGTATCAGCGCTCGAATCAAAGCACCTGTTACAATCAGCGCCCGCTGGTTCGTCCAGGTGAAGTGGTGAAGGTTGGAGAGGTGATCGCGGACGGTCCCTCTTGCGACATGGGTGAGCTGGCCCTTGGGCAGAACGTCGTGGTCGCGTTCATGCCTTGGCAGGGTTACAACTTCGAAGACTCCATTCTTTGCAGCGAGCGGATGGTGAAAGACGACGTTTACACGTCGGTTCATATCGAAGAGTTCGAGTGCATTGCGCGAGATACGAAGCTCGGCAAAGAGGAAATCACGAAGGATATTCCGAATGTCGGCGAAGAGGCGCTGAAGGATCTCGATGAGGCCGGCGTGGTTCGGATCGGCGCTGAAGTGAAGCCAGGCGATATCCTGGTTGGTAAAATCACGCCCAAGGGCGAAAGCCAACTGAGCCCCGAAGAGAAGCTGCTTCGCGCCATTTTCGGCGAAAAAGCCGGAGATGTTCGGGATAGCTCACTCAAGGTGCCGCCGGGCGTGAGTGGTATCGTCATCAACGCTCGGATCTTTGCTCGCAAGGGTACGGACAAGGATGAGCGAGCCAAGGCGATTGAAGATCAGGAGCGAGCCAAGCTTGAGCGCGTGCGCGATGAAGAGTTGCGCATCTTCCGGAACAGCTACTTCCGCAAGATCAAGCGCGTGCTTCGCGGAAAAGTCACCTCCGGTAAGTTGGTGGATGACAACGGCACGGTGCTTCTCAATAAGGGCGTCAAGTTAGACGACGCCACGCTTGAGCCGCTACCCCAGAAGTACTGGGGTGAAATTCCACTGGAACAGCCGGCCGATGAGTTGCAAACGTTGCTCGCAGCTCTCGAAGCGCTGATCAAGGCCCGCGAAGAGCACTTCCACGAGAAGATTGATCGCCTCACGCGCGGCGACGAGCTTCCCCCGGGCGTGATCAAGATGGTGAAGGTCTACATCGCCATCAAGCGCAAGCTGCAAGTCGGCGACAAGATGGCCGGCCGTCACGGCAACAAGGGCGTGGTGAGCCGCATCATGCCTGAGGAAGACATGCCCTATCTAGAGGACGGCACGCCGGTGGATATCGTGCTGAATCCGCTAGGCGTACCGAGCCGCATGAACGTGGGGCAGATCCTCGAGACTCATCTGGGTTGGGGAGCGCTGCAGCTGGGTCGCCAGCTCCAGCAGATGCTTGAGCTCAACTTCGGTCCCGATAAACTTCGGCAAAGGCTGATCGAGGCCTACGCACTCGACACGGAGTTTTCGAAGTTCATCAAAGGCTTGCCAGATGATGAGGTCGTGAAGCTCGCGAAGAAGACAAAACAAGGCGTCTTCTTCGGGACGCCCGTGTTTGATGGAGCGACTGAAGCGGACATCAAAGCCACGCTTGCACGCGCCAACATGCCAACGAGTGGCCAATCGATTGTATTTGATGGTCGCACGGGCGAACCCTTCGAGCAGGACGTAACTGTTGGCGTGATGTACGTCCTCAAGTTGCATCACTTGGTGGACGACAAGATCCACGCCCGCTCCATCGGACCCTATTCGCTGGTCACTCAGCAACCCCTCGGCGGCAAGGCGCAGTTTGGTGGGCAAAGGCTGGGTGAAATGGAAGTTTGGGCGATGGAAGCCTACGGCGCGGCCTACGCGTTGCAGGAATTCCTAACCGTGAAGAGCGACGACGTGCAGGGCCGAACGCGCATGTATGAGTCGATCGTCAAGGGTGAGTACTCGCTCGAAGCTGGGCTTCCGGAGAGCTTCAATGTGCTCATCAAGGAACTTCAGTCCCTCTGCTTAAACGTAGAGCTCATCGAGACGCCCGGCTTGGCGAACGCGGCGGAGGAATGATGGCAGTGCGTAGGCTCCGTCAGCATTCCCAAGCTAAAATTATCAGCATTCACGTGAGCGTCGCTCACGTGTTCCAGATCCAAAGCTCTTGCAAATTGACGACTCTAGGAGGCTCCCATGCGTGACATCTTCTCTTTCTTCGAGAAGCCCAAAGATCCGCTCTCTTTTTCGGCGATGCGTATTTCGCTCGCAAGCCCCGAGAAGATTCGCGAATGGTCCCACGGCGAGGTCAAAAAACCCGAGACCATCAACTACCGGACGTTCAAACCAGAACGCGATGGTTTGTTCTGCGCCAAGATCTTTGGGCCAGTAAAGGATTACGAGTGCATTTGCGGCAAGTACAAGCGCATGAAGCACCGCGGGATCGTGTGCGAAAAGTGTGGCGTTGAAGTGATCCAGTCCAAGGTGCGTCGTGAGCGCCTTGGGCACATCAATCTGGCCACTCCGGTTGCGCACATTTGGTTTCTGAAGAGTCTGCCGTCCCGCATCGGAAACGTGCTGGATCTCACACTCAAAGATCTCGAGAAGGTTTTGTACTGCGAGGCCTTCATGGTGATCGATCCGATGGACACGGAGCTTTCCCTCGGGGAGTTGCTGTCCGAGGAGCGCTACGCGCAGCTGCTCGACGAGTACGGCGAAAATAAGTTCGAGGCCGGAATGGGCGGCGAGGCCGTCCTAGAAATGCTCAAGCGCGTTGATGTGCACGCCATGTGCGAGCGCTTGCGCGAAGAAATGAAGGGCTCGGCGAGCGAAGCGAAGCGAAAGAAGTACGCCAAGCGCCTCAAAGTGTTGGAAGCATTTCGCGGTAGCGGGAATCGTCCTGAGTGGATGATGTTATCCGTCATTCCCGTGTTGCCTCCGGATCTTCGTCCGTTGGTGCCACTCGATGGTGGTCGATTCGCAACTAGCGACTTGAATGATCTCTATCGGCGCGTGATCAACCGCAACAATCGCTTGAAGCGGCTCCTCGAGCTCAACGCTCCCGAGATCATCATCCGCAATGAACGGCGCATGCTACAGGAAGCAGTGGATGCTCTGTTTGATAATGGTCGTCGCGGAAAGACGATCACTGGACCCAACAAGCGGCCTCTCAAGAGCTTGAGCGACATGCTCAAGGGTAAGCAAGGTCGGTTCCGGCAGAATCTGCTCGGAAAGCGCGTCGATTACTCAGGCCGATCGGTGATCGTTGTGGGTCCAACCCTCAAGCTGCATCAGTGCGGTCTGCCGAAAAAGATGGCGCTCGAGCTGTTTAAGCCGTTCATCTACAACAAGCTCGAAGAGCACGGCTACGTCAACACCATCAAGAGCGCGAAGAAGATGGTGGAGAAGGAGCGTCCCGAGGTTTGGGATATTCTGGACGAGGTCATCAGCGAACATCCGGTGATGTTGAATCGTGCACCGACGCTGCATCGGCTTGGGATCCAGGCGTTCGAACCGGTTCTCATCGAAGGCAAGGCAATCCAGTTGCATCCGCTGGTTTGCACGGCGTTCAACGCTGATTTCGACGGTGACCAGATGGCGGTTCACGTTCCGCTGAGTGTCGAAGCTCAGATGGAAGCGCGCGTGCTCATGATGAGCACCAACAACATCCTGTCGCCTGCTAACGGTCGTCCGATCATCAATCCTACGCAGGATATCGTGCTCGGGCTCTACTACGCGACGCGCATGCGCAAGTATGCCCCTGGGTGTTACCGTGAAGGCACGCTCAAGTACGACGCGAAGACCGGCAAGCTCGACGGCATGCTCCGCGGCGTCTACGCCTCGCCCGAAGAAGTTCGCATGGCGTACGACAACGGAGCAGTCACGCTGCACGCGGCAATTTTGGTGCGTATCAGTGATAAGGATGAGCGCGGGGTACCACGTACCCAACTGGTCGAAACAACCGTAGGTCGCGTGCTGGTCAGCGAATTTCTTCCGCCCGACATCCCGTTCGATTACGCGAACAAGGTTCTCAACAAGAAGGCGCTTTCTGGCCTGATTGACGCTTGTTATCGCAAGCACAAGAACAAAGAGACGGTACTGCTCGCGGATCGTCTGAGGACGCTGGGCTACACCATGGCAACCCAAGCCGGTTGCTCCGTCTGCATGGACGACATGGTGATTCCGGACAAGAAGAAAGAGCTGATTGATGGCGCGCAGCGCGAGCTGGAACGAGTGGTGGATCAGTATCAGGAAGGCCTGATCACCGATGGCGAGCGCTACAATAAGGTGGTCGACATTTGGGCAGGGGTTGCTGATCGAGTCACCGAAGAAATGATGAGCGTGATCAGCAAGGAAACGGCCACGGATCCTGAGACAGGTGAGCAAAGCGAAGAGCTGAGCTTCAACCCGATCTACATCATGGCGGATTCTGGCGCTCGTGGCTCTACGCAGCAGATGCGACAGTTGGCTGCTATGCGCGGCTTGATGGCTAAGCCCTCGGGCGAAATCATCGAAACGCCTATCACTGCCAATTTCCGCGAAGGCCTGAGCGTGTTGCAGTACTTCATCTCGACGCACGGCGCTCGAAAGGGTCTCGCGGATACGGCTCTGAAGACGGCAAACTCGGGTTATTTGACACGCCGTCTGGTTGACGTCGCGCAAGATTGCTCAGTGTCGGAGTTTGATTGCGGGACGCTCGACGGCATTCGGGTTACGAAGCTTGAAGAGGCCGGAGAGGTGATTCAGCCTTTGGGCGATCGCATCTTGGGTCGAGTCGTGCTCGAAGATGTTGTTGATCCGTTGACCGGCGATCTGATCGTCGAGGCGAATGTCGAGCTCGACGAAGATCGCGTGCGATTGATCGAAGAGGCTGGAATCGAAGAGGTCGTGATTCGCTCTGCGCTGACGTGCCAGACACGTCGCGGGATCTGTGCCATGTGCTATGGCCGAGATCTGGCGCGAGGTTATCGCGTCAATATCGGAGAAGCCGTCGGAATTATCGCGGCGCAATCGATTGGCGAGCCGGGAACTCAGCTCACCATGCGCACCTTCCACATTGGTGGTGCGGCAGCGCGCGGTAAGATTGAGCAAAGCTCACTCGAGACACGAACCGAGGGCACCGTTGCGATCCGCAACGCGTCGCTCACGCGACGCAAGGATGGCGCCGTGGTGGTGATGAATCGACACGGCGAACTCGTGGTGATGGATCAGACGGGGCGTGAGCGAGAGCATCACCGCCTGGTGTACGGCGCAGTTCTTCTAACAGTAGATGGCGCCAAGGTACCTGCCGGTCAAACGGTGGCCGAGTGGGATCCATTTGCAGCTCCGATTCTGACCGAGGTCGGCGGCACGGTGCAGTATGGCGACCTCGTTGAAGGTGTGACCGTGATGGAAAAGGTGGACGAAGTCACCGGACTATCGCGTAAGATCGTCATCGAATCGCGCGCCGGCGATCTCCGCCCTCGCATCAGCATCATTGATCCAGTGACAGGTGAGCCGGTGAAGTTGCCGGGTACCGAGCTTGACGCACGCTACTTGCTGCCAGTGGGAGCGAATATTGTGGCGCAAGACGGCGAGCCCATCACACCCGGCGAGGCCATTTCTCGCATTCCCCGCGACACGACGAAGGTGCAAGACATTACCGGTGGGTTGCCGCGTGTTGCCGAACTATTCGAAGCTCGAAAGCCCAAAGATCACGCAATTATCAGCGAGATCGATGGCGTGGTCGACTTCGGCAAGGACACCAAGGGCAAGCGAAAAGTGGTCATCACTCCGATGGCTGTGGACGGCGGGCTCCAGCAGGATCAGGCACGCGAGTATTTGATTCCGAAGGGCAAGCACATTCAGGTGCAGCCGGGTGATCAGGTGCGCGCCGGTGATCCTCTTCAGGACGGCCCCGCGAATCCTCATGACATCTTGCGCGTGAAGGGCGAAAAGGAGCTCGCAGCGTGGCTCGTGAACGAAATCCAGCAGGTTTACCGCCTGCAAGGCGTTGGTATCAACGACAAGCACATCGAGGTGATTGTGCGTCAGATGCTGCGCCGGGTTCGGATCCGCGATGTGGGCGATACCAACTTCTTGGCGGATGAGCAGGTTGAGAAGCATCTCTTCGAGCGTGAGAATGCTCGCGTGATGGAACGCGGCGGGCATCCTGCTGTGGCTGAGCCGATGTTGCTAGGCATCACCAAGGCGTCGCTCTCAACCGAGTCCTTCATCAGTGCGTCCTCCTTCCAAGAGACGACGAAGGTTCTCACCGAGGCGGCTATCAACGGCAAAACTGATGATCTCCGCGGTATCAAGGAGAACGTCATCATGGGTCGGTTGATCCCAGCAGGTACCGGTCTCGGTGCCTACAAGCGTCTGCAGGTGGTCACCGATACGCAAGCGACGACGTTTGCGCCGCCCACGTTTGGCCCACGAATTCCAGTCGAGCTTTCCGCAGCAGTCGGCGAAGAGTAACCGGCAAAGCAGTAGGAAAACGCACGCACTTTCAGAAGCCGCGGTCCGTGAGCTACGGACCGCGAGCGGCCCCTTACGTCAAGATGGTGAGGGCCCTTACGTCAAGATGGAGGCGTTGCGTTAGGCGTCAAACACTCAGAGTTCGCGCGTTTTCTTCTGACTGCGCGAGCGCTCACGGGCCTCGAGATCTTCCAAGAGGCGCCGATTGACGGAAAGCAGATCTGCGATGAACCCCATCATTCCGATCTGAACTCCCATCATTAGAAGCACGCCGGCCAGGATGAGCGATTGGATGCGTCCGTTGCCTCCGTTCTCAAGATAGAAATACAGGAACCGGACCCCCACCGCGAGGCCGGCGACGAAGAAGAGGGAGCCCACGAGTGCAAAGAATCGGAACGGACGATAGACGACGATGATCCTGAGTACCGTGACGATCGATTTCCGGATGTAGGCGGGAATGCTACGCACAAGTCGTGATGGACGCAGATCCCCGTTCACTCGCACCGGGACAGAAACAATTTGGAGATTTTTCTGGCCTGCTTGAATGATCGTTTCAAGCGTGTACGTGTAGTTGTTGAAAACATTGAGTGTGCACGCTGCATCGCGGGTGATCGCCCGAAAGCCGCTGGGCGCATCGACGACGTCCGTTTTGCTCATCGTGCGGACGAACCAGCTGCCAAGCCTCTGGAGCAGCTTCTTGGCCATGGAAAAGTGCTCAATCGCGCTGATAGGTCGAGCGCCAATCACCATATCCGCTCGGCCCTCCAAAATGGGTTTGATGAGCGCCTCAATGTCGTCAGCACAGTACTGGTTGTCGGCGTCGGTGTTGACGATGATGTCCGCCCCGAGGGCCACCGAGCTTCGCAAACCCAGCATGAAAGCTTTGGCCAGCCCCTGATTGCGAGTGAAACCAACCACATGGTGTACGCCACTTTGCTTGGCGACGCGCACGGTATCGTCGGTGCTCCCGTCGTTAATGATTAGCACCTCCACGCACTCCACGCCTTCGAGCTCCGTTGGCAAAGCAGCGAGCGCTATGGGCAGGGTTGCCGCCTCATTGAAGCAGGGGATTTGGATGATGACCTTCATGCTGTTGCCTCTCGTTCGGCGTTAGGGAGCTTCTGGGTGTGCTGCCCAGAACCGAGTGAGGCGCGCAACACTGATCACCTGAAATCGACGGTAGGTGTAGACGATAGCCTCAGCAGGCGGATGCTGAAAGATCAGGGAGCGATAGGGAATTCCACCGAAGGTTCCCCGAAAGAAGGTGTTGAAGGGCTCGAACGTCCCACCCTTTGAGACGAAATCAGCTCTGTAGCGCTGCTCGTTGATGAGGAAGTGTGTAACACCGTTCTTTGCAGCATAGGCGAGGGCCGTTTTTCGGTCCGTCGCGTACAAGGCAAAGAAGGTGTCTTCGGTTCGCTTCTTTTGCCGCAGCCACGAGCCCTTGAGCCAGGGTTGGAGCGTTTCAAAGCCGCCCATCGTGGCACGAGCCGCCCAGAGCGGGATATCATCTGAATCCATGGGATGCCCTGCGATGCGGGCATTCAGTGGCAAGCCGGCGACGAACTCGTTCAGCGGGCGATTATGGTCACGGCTGATGTTCGTTCCGCTTAGTTTGGGGTCGTAACCTGTTCCGTAGAATAGCCACAGGCCACCCATCGCCAAAGCCCCCACGAAATTTCTTAAGGGATAACGCACTCGTTCGCGAAAGCTCTCCCCAAATGTCGCCAGCACGTTGATCAGCAGTAAGGCGCCCGCGATATGCATACCGAACGAGTAAAAACGCTCCGGCGAATATAGGCGGAACGCAAAGTGGCAGGCCACAAAGTACATCACCGCGCAGCCGCAGAAGAAGGCAATTGCGGCCACCGGAGGGGCTGCCAGACCCATCACCGAGAAAGCCATCAAGAGTGCGATCAGTACGAATGCGAACTGGGGCAAATGCTCATCCATCGCTCGTGGCTCGTTACCGAGCGGTCGCTGGCCTTGCGGCATGAAAGTAGACGCAAATTCCCACCCAAAAACATGTCGAGGCTCGTCGAACGGGAGGATCCAGAGGCGCCCAGATTTGCCAAAAGCGGGCTCGAGCTTGGCTTCAGCGAGCGAGTAGATCGGACCATCGCGCGAATCGCCACTCATCAGCGACGGAGAAACCGCAACGAGCGCCAATAGCAGGGTAATTGCGTAGTGTTTGAAGGCTGAGAGCAGGTGGACTTTGTTTTCGCGAAAGCGATTGGCCATCACGAAGATGCCCTCAGCGGCGACGAGCATGGCGAGCGCACTCGGATAAGTCAGTGCCGAAACCGCTATGGCCACCCTGCGGACACCACCTTTGGCGGCAAGCGCCCCGGCGAACCACAGAGCAAAGCAAGGAAAAGCGAAGGCCCGCGGCAGGCCGCCGGCGATGCGATTCATCACCCAGGCATCGCGCAGAAAAATGAACAAAAGCAGCGAAGCACCAAGCAGACCAAAGCGTTTCGCTCTCAGCAAGACGAACGCCGCAGCGAGGATGATCAGCAGACAAACTGCCTGCACTAGCTTGGTTGCCACGAAGATGTTGGTGGCTTTGACGAACACAAAATACAGACCTCGCACCAGCGGCGGCTGATACGTCAGCATTTCGTTGGCTATTGGATCGTCTTTGAGCGCGGCGTCAGGCTCCCAACGATGATACTGAAAAATCGCTGTTCTGGCGTCGTCGTTTTGCAGATCGGGATTGGTGAGTGAGCTCCCGTGGCCCCTTGCCCAACCCCAGAAGAAGACGGCGAGGACGAGCCAAATCGCCAACACACTGAGCCAATGCACTCCGCTTTTGGGCAAGAGCTTTCGCAGACCCTCATTGAGCGAGCGCAGAGCGAATGATGGAGGGCGGTCCCGAAGGCGAAGCACGCCGAAGGATAGCCGCGGATGCGAGGGTGTGAAGCCCATTTCGCGGCTTTGAACTGCAGGTCGAGTCGTGTAGTTTGCGGCTTCTTGGATGCGTTTCGAACTCACGCCCACCTTTCGACTTCGCTTATCTGACTTGGCGATTGTTTTGATCTTAGCTGGCTTCACGCTGGCAATTCGCTTCCGTACGCTTCAAGAAGTCGAAGGTGGGGGGGACGCTGTAAAGAGCTGGTACTTTGTGCGGCAGTGGTTTTCAGGAGTTGATTTCGCGTCGCTCAACTGGGATCACCACATGACGCGATTCGGGATCAATTTCCCGGCCCTAGTCGCACGTGCCCTCTTCGGATCGAACGCTACGACCTACTTCGTGGCCCCAATAGGTGCCTGCGTTGTCGCGGTGATCTTGACCTATAAGATGGCTCGCGATTGGTCGGGTCCCTATGCCGGTGTGCTGGCGGGGCTAGGTCTCGCGATCTTTCCACCGATGGAGCGAGCGGGTTGCCAGCTACTCCCGGGAGTGTTCTCTGCGGCCTATAACGCATTGGCGGCGTATGCGCTCTTGCGCTATTGGAAATCGGAAGGAAGGCGTGGGGCGTGGGTGGTAGCCTGCGGCGTTGCTATTTTCCTTGGCTATCTCACTCACGAACCCAACGTTTTCCTCATCCCCGGCTTAGCCTATGGGGTGTGGCTGTGCCGTCGTAGTAAGCGGCACACGCTCCTATTCTTGATGACATTGGCGCTCCTGCTGGCGGCAGAAACGCTTTTCTACTTGGTTTTCACCAAGTACTCATCGCGCATCGGCATCACACTTCTGCAGCACCGGCCCGGCTATCTCACGACGTCAAACCCGGTTGCGCAGACTAATTTCTGGATGCTTTTCGACCGATACGATGGCGCTCTTGAGACCTCCTGGAAGTTCTTGATTTATGGCTTTCTTGGCGCGGGGACGGCGCTGATGGCGTATGGTCCGGTGCGGGCCCGGGGCACCCTTTTGGCGGGGTTTGGCTTCCTGTTTTGTGTGACGTTTGCGCTCGGTAAACTGAATCCAATGATGGCGTGGCTCAGCTTTGAATCCCGCTATTTCATGTCGATCGTACCTGTTGCCATGGCTGCGCTGGCGTGTGTTCTGGTAACTGCAATCAGCGAGTGTTTTCGCGGGCGACGTCCGCGAGGTACGCCGGGGCCGCTATTCCCGGCGCTGTTTGCCATGTTGAGTACGTCACTCTTGGGCGCTGTTTATGCCTATGGGCTGGGGGGCAGACTGCCGGCCGAGTCTGGCTGGGACATTGTAAATCGCAGATCAAACAACTTCGTTGAGGCCTTTGAACGAGGCCTCCCGTTTCGGGGCGATGGCACGCAGGGGATGAAAGCCCTGCGCTTGGCTTGGAGTGTGTACCTGCCTGACTACAGCATTGCTCGTGGTGGGAAGCTTCCGATGTTGGACCAGGTCATCACGAGGCAAGATTCAGGTAGCTATTGGTTCGCGAAGAATCCCCGAGCCTTTGCTCCCCCTGCAGGGGCGCAACTGAACGCAGGCTGCCACTACCAGCTCAGCATTCGAGGCCGATTTCTGCAGGTGTGGCCCGGGCCAACGCTGCCGCGCCACTGTCGGCTCGGTACTTCTAACCCCGGTATCTAAGCGCCTCGAGGTGGCCTAGCCAGGAGACTTTCCGCGAACGCACACGGCAACCAGCGGAGACTTAATCTGGTCGTAAAAGGTTAGGCTGGAGCAAAGCGCTGGTAGCTTGCGTCGAGCTTCATCGAACTCGCTGGTTCGTGACAGGAAGACGAGCGCGGGGCCCGTCGCCTGGCGGCTCAAGTTGGCGGTGATGTCTCGGACGTGAAAACCTCTGCGGATCCGATAGGCGTTGCGCAACATTTCGTGGTAGCGAGCCATAAAGCCCGTGTGATAATTGATGTAAGCGTCCAGATCCCAGCAACTGTAGGAGTCGCAGTAGATCGGAACTTGGTGGCCGATGAAGTCGGGGCGAGCTGAGAGTCTGGCGATAAGAGCGAGCCCATCACGCATATTCGCTGTCCCCCACGCCTTCTCACGGCGCCCTCCGGCTGCGATCCATGAAGCGGGTAGTACTAGCGCAAAGGCCAGCAAGAGTGCCAAGCGACGTAGCATGGGATTCCGCTCGCTCCGCAGGCTGTCGAGACCCACAAAGCCAAGAATGACGAAATATCCAAGCAAAAACAGGTTGGTCCGGAACACACCAAACGGCCACTTCCCAATGAAATTGAAGAGCACAGCGACGAGCGTCGGAGAGAGGAGCAACACCAGCCAGCTCAGGCGACCTCGGCGCAAGAACGCGCGAATGCCCCAGAAATGAAGGAGCAGCCAGGCGAGATTGAGAAGGGTTGTAAACTCTCCTGAAGCCTCAGCCCCAATTCCAAGATGGTTCCAGCCCCACTCTCTGAGCTGTGCTGGCGCTTCAGTGAAGCCCAGATATTTCGTAACTAACCAGTCGACGCGTGTTGTCCCTGCGAGTTCTGAATCACCAAAGAATACTCCGTACTTGTTTGCCCAGTAGGGCGACTCATCTTGCTGCACGACAACGGACAACGCAGTCTGCCGGATCCAGAGGATGAGTCCGGCGGCGCTGAGGGCCGCAGCTCCCAGGATCGTCATGCGCAGTCTGACGGGGGAGAGCTCAAGGTGACGTTTACGCCTTAGTGTGGCCAAAACGTGCACGCCAAAGAAGGCCGGGTAAAGAAAGATCAGATTGTAGGCTAGGAGGAAGCTCAGCGCCGCTCCCCCAGCAACGGCCGCCAGAACCAAGAGGCTCCTGGGTTGGCGTTGCTCGCGCAGGCAGCACCAAGCGAATAGAAGATGCAGGAATAGCTCAAGCGCGTAGGGCTTAAATTCAGTCCCGTAGTCGATGAACCAAGGGTGGATCGAAAACACCAAAACGCCGAGTAGCTGTAGCCACCTCGAGGTCAGCATTTCTCGCAAAATCAGCCACGCCACAGGTAGAGTCGCGCAGGATGCTAAGAAAGGGATAGCACGCAGGGTTAGCTCACTGAAGCCGAAGCTCTGAACGACCTGGAGCGAAGCCCACATGAAGCCAATCGGACGAACGTACAGCGCTTGGAGGGGTTCACTGACTAGCTTGATTGCCCATTGCGTTTCATCAAGCCAGAGAGACGGCGCCGAGATGTAGAGCCAAGAACGCAGCTCCACCCCGAAGGCGATCACCAAGAACAACGCGGCGAAGTAGACCCAGCGCGCTGGGAGTGTACTTCGAAGCTTAAACCTCAAGCGAGTGAGTGACTTATAGGTCAAGTGGACGTCCCTCCCTCAAACTCGCGAGCCGTGCCCAACCCCATACCAGAATTTCGGCCAGAAATGAGCAGATGCGAGACAAGATAGCCGCGACCACCGCTGCGCTCCCGCCAAGCGCTGGAATCAATCCAAGCGCAAGGACGGCTTCGCGCATCCCGAGGCCACCCGGCGTAACGAGCACCATGAAGCCCGCGACTGTCGCGAGTGGGAACAGACCGGCAGCTTGAATGGCTCCGGCGCCATCTGCTCCGAGCGCGCGTGCGATCAGAGCGCCATGCCCGGCCCACGCTAGCCAATACCAGAGTTGATTGAAGGGCGTATGCCACGAGATGAGGGGAAGATCGGCTTGCCCTCGAAGCGAACGTTGAGCGGCTTTAGGATAACGCTTTAATGGAATGAGAGAAATGCTGAAGAGCACGAGCAGGCTACCGCCCAAGGCGCAGGAGGCGAGCCAGGTGTGCAGAATCGGCAAGCGCCCCAGGCTGCCAGTGGCCCAGCTGAGACCAAAACCCACGGTGCCCCCAACGGCAACCCAGCTCAACATTTCAAGAATAATCGAGATCCCAACCAGGCCAGCAGAGGTGCCGATGCTGCTCGCACCCGCCATACGCAAGGCGGGCAACCCCAGCTTCCCCGCATAGCGGGCCAGCAGCGAGTCGAAATAGAGCGTCAGCGCTTTACCGCGTGGTACCTGATGTCCGGCGAGGCGTTCGACGACGAAGACCCAGGCGCGTGCCTGAAAAATGGTTGCCGCGAGCAGCGGCAAGAGACTCAGCGAGAGGGCGAAAGGCTCCACGTGCACGCTCCGCGACTCTCGCCAGCGCAGGGCCAGCTGCCAGCCCGTATAGCCGACAAAGGCCAAAGCAATGATCAAGAGGGCTGGACGAAGCGTGCGCTTGAGCCTCGACATACCCGAATGGGTGGCGCCTTCAGCGCTGGGGTCAGTAGCGGAGTCAGGGGGGGGGGCAGGGGGCGCGTCCATCGTTTTCCGCACTCGGGTGGATTCGAGCTTTACGACCTGGGCGCGATGCCCAAGGTGTCGGTGATGGGGTAAGCATGCTTGGCTTGCGATTCGAAGTAGGTCCGCACCATGATCTCGGCAAGCAAGCCGAGGCCTATCAGTTGGCTTGCCATGAGTGTGCACATCACTGAAATCATAAAGAGGGGATTTCGATGCACCCAGGTTGCATAGGCAAACTTTTGATACATCACGAGCCCCGCGAGCAGGCCAGCTATTCCCAAGAGTCCGACACCGGCACCGCCGAAAACGTAAATGGGTTTAGTCTGAAAGCTCCGGAAAAACCAAACGGTCAGCAGATCCAAGAGCACTTTGATGGTTCGGCCTAGACCGTATTTTGAAGTGCCGGCGTGGCGTGGTCGGTGGTTCACGACGACTTCTGCGACGCGTGCCCCCTGGCTCTCAGCGAGCACGGTCAAGAACCGGTGCATCTCCCCATACAAGTGGAGCTCACTCGCAATCTCGCGTTTGTAAACCTTCAGTGAACAGCCGAGATCGTTCACCTTGGTGCCGGTGACGACACGGATAAACGCGTTGGCGATCTTGGAGGGGATCTTGCGGAGAAAGAAGCCGTCCTTTCGGGTCTTGCGCCAGCCGCTGACCACGTCGTAACCGTTTTCCAGCTTCTCGATCAGCTTCGGCAGGTCACTCGGATCATTCTGCAGATCAGCATCCATGGTGGCCACAATGTTGCCTTCCGCGAACCGAAAGCCTGCGTCAAAGGCGGCGGCCTGACCACAGTTGCGCCGGAAAACAATGACCTTCACATGGGTCTTCTCATGGTGCAGCTCGCGCAATAATTCAGTGCTGCCGTCGGTGCTGCCGTCGTCGACGGCGATCACTTCGTAGCTCCTCCCCGTCGGGATGAGCGCGGCGTCTATTTCTTCGATCAGTCGCCGCAGATTCTCGCGCTCGTTAAAGACGGGAATTATGACACTGAGGTCCATCAAAGCAGCGGAAGCTAGGCTTTTTCGGCGCTGAACGTCAAGCCTGCGCAGGCTCCGAGATTAGCGAGCCCTCAGACAGCCCAGATGAAGCCAAGTCGTCGATGCGGCACGCGCACGGAGATAGCGTGCGTCTTTCGGAGCAAAGTCGACATCCCAACTCGTGAACGTTTCCTTCTTACGGGCTACTTCAAGCCATGTTTTCGCATCCATGCTGAGCTCGATCGCGAGCGGCAAGGCTCGCCCTTCGAAGCCTGCTCGATTCGCGACTTCGACGCGCCGAACGCTCTGTACGCTCCCGAGATCGAACTGTACCCAAGGGTTGAGCTCGCTGTTGGTGTGAAAGAAAAATCCGCCGGCGGTTCCGCTACAAATCGGGCTGACGGGGGTGTTTGGCGCGGTACTACTAGTGCGCCAGGCCTTTCCTTCAAGAAGGTTCGGTGGATTGAACTTCCTTTTCAGCGTAGAAAATCCAAGCAAACCCGCGACGGCGAGTAGGGCGAGCAATGCCAGCGTCACGCGGAGGGCTCGGACGCCGCGCACCACATCAACCTGCCGGTGGGGGGCTTCGACCTCCGCGACGAACTGTCCTAAAACGCGCTGCAAGAGTTCAGCGTCAGAGTTAATCTGTGATTCTGAGAGTGAAGCATCCGCGGTGAAGGGGGCTGGAAATATCTGATTGAGCCGTGCTTCAGCCGTGGCATCGAGCCCAGCCATTTGGACAACGTGGCCTCGGTGGGCTCCCCAGCGGGCCTCGGGAGAGTCTCCCTCGGGTGTGAGCGCACTTAACGCCAGGAGGCTTGCTTGGTGGAAAAGGATCTGAGCCGTGATGGCGGTCGATTCGGAGGTCACCGTCGTGATCCGGTCGCGGACGCGTTCTCCCAAATCGAAGAGTGAGCGAGCCTGCTCAACCTGGAGGCGCTGCCGCGCGGTGATGGCCGTCGTGCGGGTTTTTGCATTCGCGAGCGCATGAGTCTGCCAGAGCCACTCCCAAATTCGGGCGAGCGCACTGGGTTTGGCTGTCGAGAATGCTTCGCTTGTGGGTTCCATCGGTAATTCCCTCCTTCGCTCAACCTAGATGCCGAGCTCCGTGAGCGCTTGCGCGGTCTTATCTGATTTGTGGTCCCGCTTGAAGAGGTAGAGCCTCTCCTTCTGGGCTATCAGACCGTAGCCGTCCTCAAGGACAGCTTGCCGAATCGCCCGTTTGGTGTTGCCAAGGCCTAAAGTGCGCGTGGCCACCAACAGGTAGTCAGCGTGGCCGGTCCACATCCGGATCGGGTAGGCCAGGGGCCGGTTGGACGCATGGGGCAGGGCTTCCTCAGTGCCAGCGACTGAGGCTTCCTTTGGAATCATTGCGACCAGTTCTCGCATAGCCTGATAGCGAGAACGCTCCTCGGCGCTCAGAGGCCGGAAGGGTATGGTGCCAAAACCACCTCGAAACGCATTCGGATGAAGAATCGCGCCGAAGTGGTAGCTGTGCACGAGCAACGCCACGCCGACCGACGTGAGCGCTGCCGCTCGCCATCCCTTGCCGCGCTGTTCAAGCTGGCCGAGGCTGACGACGGCGGCTCCAAAAAGGTAGGGGATCCAGAGCGCCGTATAGTGAAAGCTGATCGAGATGGTTGGGCTGTAGTCTGTCGTGAGGAGTGTCATGAGCGCTCCGGAGCTGGCGACGAGGGCCAATCCCCAACGCCGATAAGCGAGAAACGCGAGCGGTGCTGCCAGGTGCAGCCAATACACGAGCTTCTTTGAATCGAGCAGCGAGTGAAAAACGTAGAGCGGATTGGTCACGAGCGTTTTGACCACGCTGCCGTAGCCCCGTTCGCCGGGCACCATGAGGCCTTTGTACAGATCGGCAAACCACCAAGTTCCAACCCAGGGCATCAGGATAAACTTGATGAACACGAAGACCGGCAGCGCGAGGCCAATCAGCATGGCGCCCTCGCGCGTGCGCGTGCGCGAGACGATCAAACTGGCTCCGAGCAGTCCGATACCTAGGGGGATATCTTCCCGGATGGAAAACAGCAACAAGGCCGTGACCACCAGGAGGCCATGTCGGCGGCGGGTAATGGAAAAATAGAGCAAAAACTGCAAAATGCCGGACGCCGTGAGCCAATGAAAGTCATAAAAATTGGCCCCATGCAACGGGGCATACAGCAGGTACAAGAGGCTGACGACAGCCGCAGCGACACGAGGCAACTGCGTGGATGCGAACAAATAGAGCGTGATGGCAGCGCCACCCATCAAGAGAGACTGGATGATCAGCAACGTCTCCGCGTGCTGATACAGGTAGTAAATCGGCAAGAAGAAAACGAGCACGAGGCTGGCGTGGCTCGCAAGGCTATTGCCGCCCTTGGGGCCAAAGAGCACCGAAGACTGGAAGAAGTCTCCGCGCACTCCGTTCGCCATTAAGTTGTCGTAGATGGCGAGATCGTAGGCACTGGTGTTTAAGCGGTGGTGCTGGAGAACGGAGTGATAGCCGGTGTAGGAGGCGTAGGCGATCGCGGCCGCAACGACGCAGGTGATGGGGCCAAAACGTGACAACCAGCTGGGCAAAGAGTCGGTTACGATCGCGCCAGCTTCCCGCCAGGGGCGGGGAATCGCGCCGAAGGCGACGCGCAAAGCGCGCTCCAAACAGACGCTGAAAATTCCCAAAGTCAGGAGCATCGTCAGCAGACGATCATCCCAGACGGAGCGTTCCAGAAGCGGAGGGAGCAGCCACACTAACAAGCCGGGGCAGGCAAGCCGTGCGTAGATGTCGAACGCCGAGAGGAGCTGCTCTCGGTGGCGAGGGCGCGCGAACCAGAAGAGGCATGCCAGGAGGCAGGGAAAAGCAAGACTGGCCGCGAGGCACTTTAAGACTTCGGCGCGAAGGGCGGGCATCATACCGTTGGTGGTCGCAAACGCCGCGATTGAATCGTCTGCCTGCCAAATGAGGGCGGTGCTTGCGACCGAAGCTAGAGACGCACCCAGCCACAGCGCGCTGACACCCAGGCGAAGCCAGCGAACTTCAGCCACAGGTTTCCACCCCAACGCGAGCCCCTCCGAGACCGCGTTGGCCTCCGACGCCTCATTATTTCGAAGCTTGTTCTCGTGCACCGTTGCCGTAACCCGTGCGGCTAATAGCCATAAAACGCTTGGGCCGTAAAGCCGCGCGGTCCAAACAGAAGCGTTTACTCACGACTTGGCCAGGTGCAGCCCACACTCGCGTTGGGTCGCCTCTTCCCACCACCAGCGCCCGGCGCGCTCGTGTTCGCCCGGGCGAATGGCGCGCGTGCACGGTTCGCAGCCCACTGAAACGAACCCTTCCTCGTGCAGCTCGTTGGTGGGCACCTCGTTCTCGCGGATGTACTCCCAGACCTGCCCGAGGGACCACTGCGCGAGCGGGCTCAGCTTCAAGAGTGGGCCGGACTTGCCCGTGTGTGAGAGATCTTTGGCAATGACAGCCAGCTGGCTGCGTGTGGCCGGGCTCTGATCACGCCGTTGGCCTGTGACCCACGCGCCATAGTTTCTCAACGCGCGGGATAGCGGTAGAACCTTACGGATCTCGCAGCACTCCTGGTGCCCATCTTGATAGAAGCTGGTGAGGCCGCGCCGGCGCACAAGATCTTCTACGCCTATGAAATCCGGAAACAATATCTCAAGCGTGATCTTGTAGTGAGCTCGTACCCGTTCGAGGAAGCGATAGGTTTGGGGATGTAGGCGCCCGGTGTCCAAGCAGAACACTGAGAAGGGCAAATTGAGCTTACTTGCCATGTCGATCAACACGACATCTTCGGCGCCACTGAACGCGATGGCGCACTCGGCTCCGAAACGAGTGAGGCCAAAGCGCAGAATGTCTTGGGGCGTTTGGGAAGCATGGGCTGCCTCGGCCGTGGCGATGTCTTGGTCTGAGAGGGGCGCTTCTAGGCTTCGATGAGGCGTTGCTGTGGGCTCGGCTGCCAAGCTGGATTTGGCGCCTAAACGCTCCTTCAAGAGCCGGGGGGCGCTGTCGAAGATCTGGATGCCGCCTTCATCACGAACCAGAAAAAACGGTGCCAAGCTGACCCCGTATTGGGCACCAAGCCGCATGCCAGGCGAGTCCGGTTCTCCCTCGACCGCCCACACGATGTCGTTGATCTGCTCCCAGACTCCCCGATCTCGGAGGAATTGTTCTGCCTGGGCGCACTTTCGGCAGGGTGAGCCATCGAGGAGCTGTTTTTTGACCATGGTGACGTGCATGCGGACTCCTATCGCTGAGGCGGCGAACCGAGGGCCTGCAAACCTAGGTCAGGTGGCCCGCGCGGTCCACAGGCCAATTGGTCGAGAAGTTCGGGTAAGAAGGCTCATTGTGTTAGTGGATGAGCCTGCCTAGGCTCACGCTTGAACACTTGGCATCACTTCGGAGGAAGACCATGCGCGCGCACTCTTTTGCTTGTTTTGCAGCCCTTTCAGCTGCCTCATTTCTATCCGCCCCAGCCACCGCCCAGCCCCCGGTAGTCGCTCCCGGAGCTGAGGTACCCCCGACGGTGCCGGCCGACGGAAGCAAACCCGCGGAGGGTGCAGCTCCGGACGAAGCGAAGCCCGCGGACGGCACAGCTCCCGTTGAAGCAGCCGCATCCGTATCGCTTGGCGTCGAACTGCCTCCGGTTACGGAACCTTCCGTGCCTGCCGCAGCGCCTCCGGTTCCCGCGATGGCTCCGCCCGTTCTGGAACCTGTGGCTGCCGAAGTCCCGCCAGCTGCTCCTAAGTGGTACGAATCCGCGGAGTATCGAGTGTTTGTGGATTCCTATGCTTCGCTCAATTGGAATTTCCCAAAGCCGCAGACGGGCACCAACGGGCAGGGCGAAGTCCGGGCGTACGATCAAACGAACGGTTTCGCGCTTTCTTGGGTGGGTGCGGATCTCAGTCTGCCAGCAGCGCCGGTAGGCGGCATGCTCAGCTTGCGTTTTGGGCCAACGGCGCAGCGCTATTCTACCAGCTGCTTCAGCGGCAAGTGCGATGCCGACTACGGCCTAGGCAACGTCAAACAAGCCTTTGCTTCCTACAGCCCAGTCGCAGGGCTCACCTTGGATCTCGGCAAATTCGACACCATTTATGGTGCTGAAGTCGCTGAGAGCCAGGACAACATGAACTACACGCGCGGCGTTCTGTACTGGCTCGGTCAACCGCTTTTCCACACTGGCCTGCGCGCTGAGTATCAAGCCACCAAGGAACTCGCTGGCACCCTGTTGATCGTGAACGGTTGGAATAATTCCGTCGACAACAACGCGGGCAAGAGTTTCGGGTTGCAGGGTAAGTACGCAACCAGTGACGAGATGTTGTCGCTTGCCCTCGGATACCTGGGCGGCCCCGAACGCGACGACACGGCCATCCTCACGTGTGAACCCGATTTCGAGCTCAATCCCGCGTCGGGCTGTCAGGCGAAAGCTGGCGCGCCGGGCGGTGTCTTCGCAGTGGATCGCGCGGACTCCGACACCAAAGGCTGGCGCCACTTTGTGGACTTGGTCGTGGGCTTGAATCCAAGCAAGGATTTCGCCGTGCTGGCCAACCTGAGCTACGGCATCGATAACGCGCGAGATCCCAAGGAAAGTAGCAAGTTTGTAGCATCCACCTGGTGGGGCGGGATGCTGGGTGCCCGTTACGATCTTGGCCAGTTTGGTGTCGGAGCGCGGGGCGAATATTTCGCCGACAAAGACGGCTTCGCCATTCCACGTGCGAAGGGTACGAGCCTGACCGCAGACGGCGCTGCTCTGATGACGGGCACTTTGACACTCGATGCCGATCTCGCGCCCGGCGTGGTGCTGAAATTGGACAACCGTTTCGATTGGGCCGATCGCAAGCTGTTCCAGTCGGGGATCCGCAAGACCGAAGGCTCCGAGTTCACGAGCACGTTGGGATTCGTCGCCAGCGTGCCGTGATGCACAGATCCGCAAGCCGCCCAAGGCGTTCAGGAAACGATCTACTTCCTGAACGCCGAGCGCTTGGCGTCGCTGACGGCGGCGTAAGTTAAGAAGCGTTGAAACCCCGCTCGACTCTCGGGCGTCGGGGCTCCTTCGTAGCCAAACCCGTGCGGCACCTTGGTGGTGATCAGACAGGTGACGGCTTCATCAAATCGCCGCGCCTGCGGCGAGAGATCACCGGGCAGGGCACTCGCATCCGCTAACGCCTGGACGACATCCGTGAGTTGCGGGCAGTAGCCTGGAGTGCGTTCCAGATCGATATTTTGCTCTGGTTTCCCGCAGCAATTCCGTTTCATGATCGCAGCGGCGGCCAGATCATACCAACCGAGCTCAGCTTGGTAGGGGAGCGCGGCGAGCAACGCTGGATCAACACCCGCGTCCGGCTTGTCCGATTTACGTGGCTCGGGCGCCCGGGCGTCTTCAGCGGGCGGCGGGGTGTTTGCCTCAACTTTCTTGGCGGCGTGTGCGCGAACCAGGGCAAAAAGTAGCGATGTACCTTGCGAGAAATTCTTGGTTTGACAGAAGAATTCTAGGCTGGGCGACCCCACGAAGCTGGCCGTCGGAAAGTAAGAAAGTAAGCACTGCTCCGAACTCAACTGCTGCTTAGGGAGTGGCTTCGCGTTGGGGGTCGAGGGCGTTGGGACGGCAAGCTGAGTTGAAACAGCAACTTCAGACTCACTCCTCGAAAACACCAGACCTACGACCACGGCCGCCACGCCGACGCCGGCGGCGAAGGCCAGCGCCCAAGCGGGTGCTTTCTTCTTAGCAAAGGGCGGAGGGCCAGAGCTGCGCCTCGGACGCCGAACTTTTGCAGCCGCGTCTGCTATTTCGGTCGCAGCTGGCCACAGCGAATCCCCAGGACCGATCGAGAGTTGAGGTCCGAGCGTGATGTCGGGTCCCAGGGAAGCTTGTTTGGGGCGGGGCCCACCGAGCCCAGCTTCAGCGGCTCCGCGCAACGTGCTGAGAACTGCCTGCTCGTTGAAGACTATGGGCTCATTTTCCTGGCCTGGCGAGCGCGGACGGAGCGATGGCGCATCCCCCACAAAGAGTGATCCAGGGAGCTGTTCGCCGCGTTCCATCTTATCGAAAGCGTCGCGGATCCGCGTGAGCCTCGTTAGGCGTCGACTGGGATCGGGATGAAATGCTGCAACGAACAGACGCTCGAGTTCCGGTTCATCGACGCCCGCCTCTGAGAGCGCTCCCATTTGACGGGCTTGCACTCGTTCTCGAATTTTTTCGCTGGATTCTGAGCCAAAAGGAGGCTTCCCCGTGATGGCAAAGTAAAGGCTGGAAAGCAACGACCAGGTATCGTCAGCGGGCGTGGGTGCCTCTCCGGAAAGGCGCTCGGGCGAGCAATAGGCCCCGAGTGCAGGCACCAACAGCTGAGTGAGCACAGGAGCTATGGCGCGCTGTTCCGGTTCGACGATGATGGAAAGTGGAGACACGGCACCGTGCACGGCGGGCTCGTCGTGCAGAGCCGCCAGGGCTTCAAGCAATCTTGTAAACCAGATTAACGCTTTAAAAGCGTCAATGGGCTGCTTGGCACGCGCTTCGTATAGCGTTAATCCAGGAACATGTTCGGCTACGAAGGTGGGGGCTCCGGCTCCCTCCACACAGCTGAGCAGCGTGGCAAGGTGGCGATGTTTCAGGCCCTTGCGTGCGAGCAGCCGCCGTGCGTGTGCCCCCTCCGTGACGAGCACGACACTCTCAGTATTGCTATTTAGGTCCCGCGCCAGGGCCCGCTGTAACCCATCCTCCGAGCCGAGCAGCTTTTCGATCCGATACTGGGGGGACGAAGCGAAAAGAGAGTCCATGCCAAATGGCATACCTATCACGATCCCTACGCACGCTGAAACAAAACGGAAACTCCGCGCCGCGCGTCCATTAGTTTTCCTGTTTTCCTGTTTTCCTGTTTTCCTGGTCAGGGCGACTGGCCGCCGGTAAAACTCCCTCAGGCGATCCTAGCTGAGCGCGACTCGTGATTGCGAGAGCGCGTCGCGCTCGCGGCCGCGAGCTGCCGAAGGACCACCTCGGTAGCTGAAAAATCGATACAACCATCCGTCACGCTCTGGCCATACGTTAGACCTTGACCGTTTCCGATCGGCTGGGTGCCCGCGGTGAGGTTACTCTCCAACAACAAACCGAGCACGTCGTGTGAGCCGGCTCCAATTTGCTCGCTCACATTGGCGGCAACCGAGGGCTGACGGCGGTAGTCTTTCTCGCTGTTCCCGTGGCTACAGTCGACGAGGAGCTTGGGGTTCAGTTGCGCCGCTTTGAGCGCTTGGCTCGCCGCGAGCACGTGCTCTTGTGAGTAATTGGGGCCCGTGTTGCCACCACGCAGAACCAAATGTCCATCCTCGTTGCCCCGTGCGTGAACAACCGCAACCCTGCCGTCTTGGCTGAGGCCAAGAAACCTGTGGGGATGAGCCGCGGACAAGATGCCGTTGATGGCGACCGAGAGCCCGCCATCCGTTGCGTTCTTGAAACCCACCGGCATAGAAAGCCCACTAGCCATCTCACGATGGGTTTGGCTCTCCGTTGTTCGGGCCCCGATCGCGACCCAGCTGATCGCATCGGCGATGTACTGCGGAGTGACCGGATCGAGTAACTCGGTGGCAATCGGGAGCTCCAAGGCTGCAATGTCCAGCAAAAGTTTCCGCGCAATTCGGAGCCCCAGCTCGATATCGCAGCTGCCATCCATGTTCGGATCATTGATCAGCCCTTTCCAACCGAGGGCCGTCCGGGGCTTTTCGAAGTAGACACGCATCACGATCAGGAGGTCTTGTGAAAGCTCACTTTCCAGGCGCTTTAGGCGAGTTGCGTAGTCGAGTGCTGCCGCCGGATCGTGGATGGAACACGGCCCAACAATGGCCACCACGCGCGGGTCTTGGCCGTTCAGGGTGGCGCGGAACGCGTGGCGGTTTCTCGCGACTGCGGCTGATTCCTGCTCCCTGAGCGGCAATTCGTCTATAAGTTCGCTCGGCGTTAGCAGTGGGCTCATCTGATTCACGTTAAGATTGGAAGTTGTCGGCATGGGATTCAGTGAGGGGCGAAGGGACAAAAGCGAAAAACCCCGGTCGGTAGCGACCAGGGCTTCTTTGTGGGGACTTTCTGAACAATCCGCTTACAAGATTTAGCCTGGACGCCGTGCTTCCGCACGCCAATATCCAAACCAAAACCGGAAACGACCGTTCACGGGGCAGAGCATGCCAGACGTGCTGCCCGAAGGCAAGCTCGTCTAACACGACGTGTTTGGCCGGCGGTCGCTACACCCACGTCGGGCTGCGTTGCGCGAGGATCCCCTAGCCACCACGGGTTTTATTTTCGCAGCTTCGACAGAAGCTTCACACGTCCCAATCCACCAAGGTGTCGCTTGCCACGTTGATGTCGCC
>CAZSUA010000025.1:0-6457 GCA_964609655.1 uncultured Polyangiaceae bacterium
ACAGCAAAATGATGGTGCTCAAGCTGCACATTATCGATCAACGAATTGCCATTGAACATCCCGCTCTCTCCGTTCGGTTCGCAGTTTTTCGTGCCATTCGCCGGTGCGGGGAAGGTGAAGGTACTTTGGGTTGGCGCATTCGCTCCAGGCCCGTGCGGGTTCCAACAGCCCGGGATTGCCGCAGCCCAGGCGGAGCCGGTTCCCAAAATCCAGCATGCCACCACCAGAAGAGATAACCAGCGTTGAACTGCGACTCGTGCACCAGTTGGCGCGAAAACGTTGAATGTCATGGTCGCTTTCCTCTAAATTAGGTTCCTGATGGGTCCCGATGCGGACCAATATTTGCCTGAGATTTCGTCGGCACTAACTCACGTTTGGCGTCAGAGTTCGAACCGGTGGCGCCCTCAACCTCTACTTCAAAACGAACTCTGCCGCTGGCAAGGGGGGACGCAACAAAGATGAAGGCGCGACCGGTCGTGCCGCGAGTCGCTGTGAACCTGGTGCGCGCTATTCCCCCAGCATCTGCGGCAACGGATATTGAGGTTCTTTCGTTCGGAAAAGAGCCCAGCCCCGCGCTAGTGAAAGTGACCGGAGCGCTCGGAACCACACTGACTGCCAGGTCAACGCTTCCCAAAGGCTCGACCGTTTGTCTAAACGCGACTGCGCTTGTAATGGCGGGGAGGTCGGGCCTCGGTGACAAGACCTGAAAGGCTCGCCCGGGAACTACCTGCGCTAGATAAGCCGCAGGATCTCGATTGTAGTCCTCGCGGGAGAACTCTGAGATGGCAAGAGCACCCTCTGGTACCGGCTCGAACCTAGCGACGCTTAGAGCTGGCGCGGTGGCCCTTGGCTTGCGATCGTCCCTGATTTTCGCTTCATCCAGGGCCTTATTGCCAGTGTATCGCCAGAAGCCAAACGCAACCGTTCCGCAGCCAACACGCAAATCACTGCAACCCCTCGCTTATTCATAGCCCTCGTGCCCCGCAGCTCATGGTTTCATGCTCCCCATCACCACACCTGCTACTCGACCGCACGTGTCAACGCAAGTGACAAGATCGTTACGACCGAGGATGGTTTCCTTCGTGTATGACCGAGGGTAGGCATGTGTAATTGTTGCGTCGAAGAGCGGTCGGCGTGTGCGTTTGTTCATTTGCGAAATGCCGCGTGAGGTGAGTGAGCCTGTGAGCGCTTGCCTAGGTCGCACCCGAAGGGCATGGAAGGCTGCGATGCCCAAGCTTTCGATTGTGGTTCCCGTCTACAACGAGGCGCACGAATTGGCAGCGGTGCTCGCGATGCTGTTTGCGTCGCCGTGTCCGATCGAACGCGAGTGGATTTTCGTTGACGACTGTTCGACCGACGGCAGCGTAGGGATCCTACGCTCCAACGCCGAGGCCTTCGGCTTCAAGCTCTTGGTGCAGACTGCGAATCAAGGCAAGGGCGCGGCCGTGATCCGAGGCATCGCTGAGGCTTCAGGGGACTTCATCGTGATTCAGGACGCCGATCGCGAATATGATCCCGCGGATATTCCCTTGCTTCTTGAGCCGCTACTCACTGGGAAGGCGGACGTTGTCTTCGGCAGCCGTTTCAAGAAAAGCGGCACACAGGTTCACCGCACCTACCACTACTTCGTCAATCGCACCCTCACCGTGGCCAGCAACCTGCTTTCTGGCTGTTATCTGACGGACATGGAAACTTGCTACAAGGTTTTTCGTGCGGACTTGCTAAAATCTATGAAGCTAGAGTCCAAGCGCTTTGGGATCGAAGTTGAGCTGACCGCCAAGCTCGCGAAGGTGCGCGCCCGGGTGCAGGAGCTTCCGATTTCGTACTTCCCACGCACGCGGCTGCAGGGCAAGAAAATCGGCTGGAAAGACGGAGTGGCGGCGCTGGGTCATTTGGTTCGTTACAACCTCTTCACCTCGGTAGATGAATCCTTCACCCACGTGGACGATCGCTATCGTCGGTAGCTTCCCAGGCAACCTAGGGCTGCGCCGAGTGTCTCCAAGAGGAGGTCTGAATGCAGAGCTAAGCTCTAGGCCTATTCTGGAACTCGGAAGGCTTGCGGGAGCGTCAGCGGCAGGCCCGCAAACGCTGGGATGGAGCCCTGCTTGAACGCCGCCGTCACACAGTTTCCGACGGCAGTGCCGGGGAAGGCGCCGTTCAGTCTCACGTTGGTAACGTAACCCTCTGGATGAAAGGTAACGATAGCCTGACCGGCGCCTGACGGCCCTCCGGATCGGCTGCAGCGAGAGGCCCGCAGGGCACTGGCCGCAAGCACCGCTGTTGCCGCTCCCCGGTTCACTTCAGATCGCTTAAGCGGTGGCGCGGCTTCAGTTTGAGTGGGTGCTGGATCGTTGGCCGCGCGAACCGCGTCGGCAGCTTCCTGGCCAGCACGTTCCACGAGCTCACGTTCCGCCTTGGCACCCCTGCGGGAGCCTCGTCCGCGGCCCGTGCCGTCGATCTTGAATGGTGCTTCAAGCGCCGGGAGAGGTTCGGCTCGGGTGGCCTGTCCTGCTTGCGTTGGTGGGGCATTGGCAG
Organism: uncultured Polyangiaceae bacterium; assembly: GCA_964609655.1. Lineage (GTDB taxonomy): Bacteria > Myxococcota_A > Polyangia > Polyangiales > Polyangiaceae > JBBRRP01. Next base: position 2,536 of record CAZSUA010000025.1, read on the forward strand.
CGCTCGGGCTCATATCCTCATCCTCTACCTCGCCGTCAGCATCCGAATGGGGCCCTTTGGAAGTTTGAAGGCTGGCTCCCACAGGATCCTGCGATTTTAACCAGACCAGCGTAGCGACTAGCCCTGCCGCTGCCACTAGCCCCATGGCGACAAGCGCCAGCCAGGGCTTCTTGCGGGGCGGCGGCTGGATCGGGTCCAGCGTTTGCGGGCTGGCTGTGCCCGTTGGATCGCTCAGGCTGTTCGTGTTGGTTTGGAAGCTGGATGAGGGGGCGGGCGTGGAAGTGAACGAGCCGTCGTTAAACGGAGTGCTCTTGCCAGACAAGCTGAGATCCAGAGGGCCGAGTGCCGTTGACTCGCTTGGGATAAGGTCAGCTTCAATGTGTCCATCGACGGCGCGCAACGCTTCGCGAATGGCCTCACGTTGCTGCTCGATGCGGGTGCCCAAGACACGTTTGAGGAGGCGGCCCACGCCAGCTTCAGGCACCAAAATTCGCTCGTTAATGAGGTAGCGATCGAGCGCGATGCGTAGCTCTTCTGCCGTCTGGTAGCGTTCGTTCACATCGCGCGCTAGGGCTTTCAACACGATGGCTTCGAGCGGCTCGGGGTACTTTGCGTAGACCTCGGTCGGCTTCGGAATCGAGGCCTCTGAAACGAGCCTCAAGGTGTCTCGTGCCGATTCGCCGCGAAACAGGCGCTCACCAGTGGTGAGCTCGTAGAGCACAATACCCAACGAAAAAACGTCGCTCCGCCGATCCAGCCCAGTGCCGCGAACTTGCTCGGGCGACATGTAGCCCAGCTTCCCCTTGAGGAGTTCCTGATCCTTGTCGGTGCGTGCGGTGGCGCTTGCCACCCCAAAATCTACTAGCTTTACTCGCCCATTTAGGCCGATCAAGATGTTGTGCGGGGAGACGTCACAGTGCACCAATCCACACAAGCGGCCATCCCAATCACGTAGCTCGTGCGCGGCGTGGAGTCCGCCGGCCGTATCCGCGATCATGCGCACCGCCATTTCCGGCGGAATCGCACGGCGTTTTTTGGCTTCGCGAATCAGGGCGCGCAGCGAATCCCCTTCGACCCATTCCATGGCCATGTAGAGGATCCCGTAATCCTCGGATACGTCAAAAACGCTCACCACGTTGCCGTGCGAGATGCTTCTGACGATTTGCCCTTCCTCGAGGAACATCGAGCGAAAATCCTCGCGGGTTGCGAGCTCAGGCAACATCACCTTAACGGCAACTAAACGTTCTGCACCCCCAAACGACTTTTCACGCGCCACCCACACGCTGGCCATACCCCCCTGCCCGAGCTGAGTCAGAAGCTGATATCTGCCCAGCGTGGCACCGCATTTGAGCTCAAATTCCATAGGGTGGGCTGGACCTAGAGTGTCGGGGGGGGGATGCCTCAGACCGTCACGAGGCAAGCCGACGATTGGACCATTTTTCTGAGACTTTTGCGAAAGCTTTTGCTCGCCCTAAGGCGTGGTGTCGGCTGGCACCGGGCTCGAGCGGGGAGCCTCCACGACAAGGGGAATCTTCATTTCCACGTCCAATAGCGCATTTTCGCCGGGCGCTAGCCGCACGCTCCGATGCTCCGGCGGCGCATTGGGATGTTCGAGGCGCACATAGTGGATGCCGCTCGACAACGGAATAGGCGCGGCAAACGGGGTGGTCTCGACCTTCACGCCATCGATGGTGACGCTCGCCCAGGGAGTCGCCACCACGCGCAGATGGGCAAGATTGCTGGGCGCCAGGGTCAACAGCCCTTGCGCTTTACCGACCAGATTATCCTCCGCGCTCGCGTCGAGCGTCGCAAACGCGCTTCCTCCGGCTATCAGCAGGGTTGATGCCAGAAGGAGGCCTAGAAGCGGGCGCGTGAGCGGCACCGGATCGTGGAGGCTTGGCAGGCTTTGCCGAGGAGTGGGCACTTCACTGACCGGAACCTCCTCCGTTGTCCCGACCTGACCGAGATGCCCCAACAGCACCTTTCGCGTCGACCCGGTGCCCGACTCTCTGAACAGCTGCTCAAGGGTAACCGTCACTTCACGCGCAGATTGAAACCTGTCACCGGGCAGCTTCTCTAAACAGCGGGTCACTGTGCGTTCAAGCGCCAGCGGCAGGCCGTGCACTTTGCGCGAGAGTGGTTCGGGACGCTCGTGTCGGATGCGTTGGGCTGCGCTCTTGCTGGTAGTGTGCTCGAAGGCCGAAATTCCGCTTAAGAGTTCATACAAAACCAGCCCCAGTGAAAAGAGATCGGAGCGCGGATCGGCGGGCTCCCCCAAGATTTGTTCGGGCGACATGTAGGCCGTGCTGAAAGCTCCGCCGCTGCTGTCGAGAAGCTCAGGTGCTGTGGGTAAGCGTTCGTCAACCGCGACCGTGAAGTTAATCAGCTTCACGTGCCCAGCTCGCGACACCAGGATATTGTCCGGCTGAATATCTCGATGCACGATGCCGTGCGCGTGCGCGTGTTCGAGGGCAACGCTCACTTCAAGCGCAATGGCAAGACACGTTGGAAGCGGCAACGGTGAGCTTTGCAGCAACAGCTCGCGGGCCGTAAAGCCGTCGACCCATTCAAGAACGGTCCACATCCGATTCTCCTGCCGCACCAGATCGTAGACCTGAAGCACATTCGGATGTTGAAGCTCCGCCAGCAAGCGTGCTTCCCGTTCAAGCGTCGCGGCAAACGGCGAGGACGGCAAAATACCGAGCCCGAGAGCTTTGATCAGCACCTTGCGGCCGAGATGTTCCTGGACGCCTTGGTACAGATCTGCAATCGGCCCTGCGCTGATCTTTCGCAGGATCTGGCAACCATCGAACTTCAGCGCTTCCTCGGGCATGTCGCTCCGCGACTATGCTCTTCCCGCGGATTTTGTGCCAGACTCCTGCGCCGTGAATGGCCCCCAGCGTCTCCTCATAGCTCTCGGTCGGGGCCTGGCGAGTGCACGAGGCGCTGCTGCTCGGCATTTTAGGCGCCCTCCCAGGTTCTGGATCGCCTTGATTCCGGCGGTGCTCCTGGCTGCCGCCGCCTTCATGCGAAGCCCCGCCAGCAATTTCATCTTCGATGAACAGGAAGCTCTGCTCGCCAATCCGTATGTCAACGGGGACCGCCTGCACACCCTTCAGGCCTTCCAGCGCGATTTTTGGGGCTTGCCACCCGAGCGCACGATTGGCTCCTATCGCCCGATCCCCAATCTGATTTGGCGACCGCTATGGAGGCTGATGAAGGTGCCCTGGCTCCCTCATTTCGCTAACCTGCTCATCCACGCAGCGAATGCCAGCTTGCTGTCGGCATTGGCTTTTTCTGTGACTCGGCAGCGACGCGTTGCGTGGCTTTCGGGTGGCTGTTTCTTGCTCTGCGCCCTTTTGACCGAGGCGATTTGTGGGGTGGTGGGTTTAGCCGATGTCCTCTCGGGACTGAGTGCGCTTCTGGCGTTGTGTGCGCTCAGGCTGCGGATCGGTTGGAGTTTCGTCGGCGTGCTTCTGGCATTGTTGTTTGGGCTTTTTAGCAAAGAAAGCGCGATCGTCCTCGTTCCTCTAATTTTCGTCGCAGCGGTCGTTTTGGCACCGTGTTTCTTTCCAACAAAACCGGCGCGGCTCGCACGCGGGCTGGCGGCGCTACTCGCCAGCGTATCAGCGCTGGTTCTCTACACCTACCTCAGGCGCCAGTGGTTCCCGGTGGCATTGCCAGCGGAGCTCGCCGCACCGCTCGCCCCGGATTCGCCGTTCGCCGCACGGGCTCTGCACGAATTTCTAAAGTGGTTTCATCAGCCGCAGCTCTCTCGGGATCCCATCAACAATCCATTGGCGCTCGCGGCGACGCCGCTGCGGATTGGGGGCGCTTTACGCGTCTATTTCGGCGGTTTGATTCAAGTGGTGGCGCCTTGGACGCTGAGCGCTGATTACTCATTTCCCCAGGAGCTGCCGCC
>CAZSUA010000025.1:6557-23548 GCA_964609655.1 uncultured Polyangiaceae bacterium
CCCGTGCTTTTGCCAACCGTTCGGGCGGAGCGGTTTTGGTATTTGCCCGCTTTGGGAACTTCCTTGTGTCTCGGTGTGGCCCTCGCGGCCTGGGTGGAAAGGCGCCGTTTCAAGCCGGATGCCTGGTTGGCGGTTGCCGCTTTTCTCGGTTTCCAGGCAGTGCAGGCTCGCCGGCATGCGCTCGATTACAGCGATGATCTGACATTTTGGCGCGGGACGCGCGCTTCAGTTCCCTACAGTGCTAAGGCCCATTTGAACTATTCGGTAATGTTGGGTGCGCGCGGGCAGCTCAAGGAGCGCTTGCAGAGTAACACCACTGCGCTCGAATTGGCGCCCGCCTGGCCCATGGCTCACATCTACCAAGGCGATACGCTGTGCCGCTTGCGGCGGACAGACGAGGCTTGGCCGTTTTTTGTGACTGGATTCGAACTCGGACCCAATGATCCGAACCTGATCGCTCTGGCCTTGCAATGCCTATGGAATGAAAAAGCACTGGGCCCCGCGCGCCAGCAGCAGCTTTCAAGTTTGGCGCGTGCGCATCCTGGCACGTGGCTTGCCTACCTCGCGAACGACATCGTGACTAACGGTGTCAAGCACGGGGGAGTGGATCCGAAGTATCGCCCGCGTGGCTACAACGAGGGGCCCCGTAAGGACGGCGGCTAGTTCAAGGCAAAGAGCCAAAACAACCCAAGCACGCTGGTTAAGATGACGATCAACGCCATCAGGCCAATCGCCAATTCGCCGCGGCCAGCCCGGGGCTTTTGCGCTCGGAGCGCGCCCTCTTGATGCAGCCTGGAAGCTTGGGGGAGCTGGGGGTTGGTTTCTCTCGGTGCCGTCGATCGTCGATCAATGGTGCGAGAGATCCCGCCCGTCCAACCTGCTCCGTCTTCACCCTCCGAGGGATTGGGTGGGTCAATGATTTCGTCCTCTCGGAGGAGCTCTTCGGCGACAGCTTCGAGTTCGTTGAGCGCGGCGGTCACCGGATCGGAGAGCTGAAGCGTGGTGCCGCCGAGTTTCACCTGATATTCGGGATCCCAGCGCTGCCACTGCAAAGGATCGAGGCGTTCATTCTTGAGATAAGAGCCGTTCTTGGAGCCGACGTCGCGCACCAGAATATCTTCACCGCGGCGCATGATTTCAAGGTGCCGTCGTGACACATCCGGGTCGTCGACGATCAATTCGGCATGTGAACGGCCTACGATATAGGCCTGCTCAAACTCCACAATATCCACGTAGGTTTCAGCATCCACTCCCGGCGCTACGGGAATGGCCACGCTGACGCGCGGACTCGTGGGCCCACCCTCCGCGGCGAGGGCCTGTGCCACGAGCGACAGCGCCATTTCGTAGGTGTGCTGCTTGACGTTGGGATCAGGGGCGGCGTGATCAAATAAAAGCTCTAGCCAAACACGCCCGATCCGGACGAGGTCCCCCGACCGAATCACGCGGGGGGCTTGCGGTGCTAGGCGTACAGAGCCGACAAATGTGCCGTTCGCGCTACCTTCATCGAGAATAATGTAGTCGGCGCCGCGCTGACGTATCGAGGCATGGCGCTGACTCACGCTCGGGTCCGGAAGCCGAACCTCGCAACCTCGAGCACGCCCAATGATAATTCTCGGTGCGTCCAGCGAGATGCGCGGCGCCCGCTGCGAGGCTGAAGTACCAGAACGAACGATGATCGAGAGTGCCATACCCTGCCAGCCGACCAACGGCTCGGTCCAGGTCTTACGTCAGGTCGCGCCGGAGGGCCATATGCCGGTGTCGGCGAGGTGGGCAGCGCCGTTCCCCGAAACGCCGCACGGGTTCACGCGGACGGCCAACTCGAACACAATGCATAGCGTTAGTGGTCACTGCCAGCGATCAAGTGGACACCAAGTTGGTGTTTGCTGCCCACCCCGCTGCCGCGAAACGCGTCAGCCGCCCCTCCCCGGCATCGCCCCGTCGTGCGGGTCGCTGCGTGAGGGGCACGACCGGGATGTGAGGTTGCGGGGCAGCGCCGTAGGCGCGCCAGGTGAGCTACCCCTTTCGTTCCTTGGAAGATAGTAAGCATGCTTACTATCTCGTGTTCGACGTTGAGATAGAGATCACAAACAAGTTTAGGAGCACTTGGGGATCAAGCTCTACGCGGGCGCGGCGCCGAATCTCGGCTATTTGCTAGCAGCTGACGGTACCCGGGTCGAGACACCCAGGTGGTCAAGACACTCGTCAAGTGTCGGGAAAGTCAGAACTCGCAATCCCACGCTGAAGCTCAAACTTGCGCCTGCCATACGGGCTGCTGCCTGGTCAGAAACGAAGAAAACCGCCTCCCCGTGGCTTTCCTTGTACTGCCTCCACCACTCAGCCCCAGCCTTCACTGCGAGCGGCTCAAATCCCCTCATCAACCTGAGGTCCATGATCCAGGACGGAGTTCTTGTTGACACCAATGCTAACTTGAACTGCGGTAAGCGAAGCGCTGCCATCTTATGTGTAATATGCCCAATGAACCTGGTCCAAACGACATCTGGGGCCAAGACCTCGGACTCGATCTCACCTCCGGGAGGGATCGAGCTAGGAAGTTGTTTCCTGGCTGAAGACAGAGCCATGCGATGACCCACAACGGCCGACGATTGGCGGAGATAATGGATAACAAAAGCCTGAGCAAAAAAGACGGACTGGAGCCTGAAGGTCGCCCCTTAGGCGTCGCCATGCCCGGATTGTCGCGAGCGGGACTAAAGCGTGTGTGGGATAATTCATTACCGAGCCGTACGGAGCTGCTCGACGCCATCTGCTGTCCTTTCCCCCTCCTGATCAATCCGAACTGCGACAAGGCCCAACGGGGTTCACTTGAGTGGCTGGCACAGTGGGGCGTACTAAGCAATTCTGGGCTTCGAAAGGCAGAGCGAGCCCAGCTAACGACACTCGTAGCGGGATTCTATCCTTTCTGCGGCCCCCGAGAACTTGCACTCGCGTCGGACTACGTGTGTTGGGCGTTTGCCCTCGACGATGTCGGGGACGAAACCCCCGTCGGGAGCCGGCCCACAAGGCTGTTAGAGTTCTTTAAGGATTTTGAGCAGACCCTAGAAAACAGGCGCCTCCGACCAGGGGCGTCGAATTTGGCTCGAGCCTTCGAAAACATTTGGAATCGCGCCCGAGAGTACACGACTGCGAGTCAACTTCTTGAGTTCGCCGAAGGTAACCGAGCATACTTTGGAGGCATGCTTTGGGAGGCAAACAATCGTTGCGCCAACATTGTCCCCGATGAAGTTTCGTACCTAACATTCCGCCCCGCCGCAGGAGCCGTTCCCTCCTTCTTTGCATTGATCGAGCCGTTGGAGCGCATCTCACTGAACGCCAGCACGCGGGATTGCCCTGAGCTCAGGGAACTGGCGAAAATGGCTGGCAACATCATCTGCTGGACCAACGATTTGCTCTCCTACGACAAGGAGCGGATTCACGGAGATGTGCACAATCTGGTGACGGTATTCGAGAAACATCGCGGGTTACCTCCTCCCAATGCGGCGCGGGAAGTCGTTGATCTTGTGAATACCGTCACAGGCGAGTTTATCGCGCTCTCAGAGTCACTTCCTAATTTCGAGGCCCCCGAGCGAGAAAAGGTGGCCACCTATCTGCAGGTGCTCCGATCAGTCATTCGAGTGACCCTAAATTGGACTTATGAATCCACTCGATATTCACCCGAGAGCACGTGAAGTCGGTGAACGTCCTAGCCCAAACGGGCCGCATGCCGCCCCAAGCCCCCTCCGTTTCGCAGTAAATTTGGCCGATTTGGCGGGTTTGCCGTAGTCCGGGAGGTGAGGGCAAGTGCACCGTGCCCCGGAGGCTTTGATTCAGATGCTAGAGAACCAAGAACGCCGCTCCCCCAATGCCGCACGAGTTCACGTGGACAGTCGGGTGGAGATTTGTGGGCAGGAGCCCAAGAGCGCAGCTTTTGAGGCTCAATCTATCAATGTGAGCTCCCGCGGCATGCAGCTTCGGACCCACTTTGTACCCGAGCAGGGCCAATCTCTCGTGTGTCGCTTCGAGAGCCACGGGCGCCAGATTGTGGTTGAAGGCCAAGTTATTTGGCGTCGCGATGCCGCCGAGGGCGATGGCGAATTTGGTGTGCAATTCACGGCGCTCGACGGAAGCAGCGTGGATGCGCTGAAAGCGTTGTGCACACCGGCGGCGCTTCAAGCGGCCGAGGAGCGCGAAATGAGCCCTCAAGCGCTCCTTGACGTCGAACCGGGGATGAAGGTGCGCTTACACATTGAAGGCCTTGCCGCGCCCATGAAGGCACGCGTGAAGGGCAGTAGTCGGCGTCGCGTTCAAGTGGGCTCTAATCTGGAATTTCTCACGGTGGGTAGAGAAATTGAGGTCGAATCTGCCGATGAGAATCCCAACTTCGTGGCGCTGATCGACGGCGTAGAAGTGTCGATCGATCCACGGACGCAGGTGCCCCAACTGCTGGTTACCTTGCGGCGTCCTGGCATCGACCAAACTCCCGAGCCCGCGGTGGTCGACACGACGGCTCGGTCATCGGGCAAGTCCAGGCAAAAGAGCGCCCGAGCAAGTGAAACCGACTCCGTCGAAGCTGAGTCGATTCCCGGCGAGCAAGAAGAAGCGCTCAGCGCTCGCGAACTTGCTGAGTTGGGGCAACGCATGGGCAAGTGGGCCGCTAAAGTGGGAGTTCTTGCGAAAGGTGCCGGTTCCAATCTGGCTTCGCTGAGCGAAAAAGCAGCGGGCGGCTTGGGAAAAGTGTTCGAAGTGGCACGCGCACGAATGGGAAAACCTGCGACCGAGAATAAGGAGCGTCTCCGACGCACTGCGCCGCCGCCGGAGGGACGTTTCTCCAATGCTCCACCACCGAAGCCAGGAGTGCGATCGGTGGCGAGCAACGGACTCCGACAACAGTCGAGCCCCGTGGTGGAGGTGAGCTCAGCGTGGGCCGGAATGCCTCCGAAGGTGAGGCTTCTTGGGACGCTGGGCGTTGGAACGCTGCTTCTCGGCGTCACGGCTTTTATCACTCTCCACGGGGGAAATAAGCCAGAATCTGCCCAGGTGCCAGCCGCAGCAGCGTCCGCCGCCGCTGCCAGCCCAAACGTCGCGACGCCCAACGTTGGGGTTGCGCCGGGGGCTCCAGAAAAAGCTGCAGTGGCGAAAGCCGATCCGAAGCAAGGCATCGTGGCAGAGGTGCCACTCTTTGGTCCGACTCCGATGGCCACCTTGGAGGCGGCACCCAAGGCACCTGTCGAGGAGGCGGCCGAGCTAGCGATGAATGAAGGAGAGCGCGAGCTTCAGCTTTCGCGTGCGGCTGCTCAAGAGGATGAAACCTTCGCCGAAGATGCGAAGCCAGCCACGAAACCTGAAGATGTGAAGCCTTTCCAGCGGGGTAATCTGGAGTTGCCCATTGTCTACAAGCTGAAGCTGGATGCACCAGGTGGCGCGCTCGTTGGAACACCGACACCCACCGGTTTCAAGGTGACGCTCGCTGGCCGCAAGGTTCTCGACAATGGTCGGATGATCGAGCAGCGCGATCGACGGATCCTTCGGGTTCGGACCAATAACACCCAGGCAGGAGCTGAAATCACGTTTCAGTTTCGCGGGCCTGTCCCCGGCTACAAGGTTCGCCTTCAAAAAGATTCCGTCGACTTTTTCGTGAGTTCCGGCAAAGACAAGTAGCTGACACGAGGCCTCGTCAGTGGGCCTTCGGTGTGCCTCGGGTGCTTGTCGTGATCCAACGTGCCGGGACTGGTGTCGAGATCCCCGTTGCCTGCTCTGGGGCTAGCGTCGCGTGCACCAGGGCTGACGTCGAGCTGAGCGGTTCGCGACCCTGGGTGAAGGTTTGCGTTTCCACGAGGGCTCGATAGAGGGCGTTGAGCTGCTTCGCACGACTTTCAGACGGGAGGAGGAGCAGCGCAATATTGGTGTGGAGCTCTTTGACGCTGGTCGGCTTCAGATCACCTGCAGTATCAAAAAAACGAGCGGCAATTTCAGGGTTGGTCCCGAAGTCATCTCCGGTTCGAGTCTCTTCTAGGTAGAGCGAGTATTCGTAGCGTCCGTCGGCGCGCTTGGGCTCAGGCACGCCGTCAAAGCCACGCTCCGCGGTCGAGTAGTAGCCGTGCGCAAAAGCACCGCGGCCAAGCTTTCTTGGGAATGAGAAGGTGCTGTCGGTGGAGGCACCGATGCCACCGTGACAGCCGATACAGGAAGCTGTCTCCTCGAATGATTGGGGTCGGAGAGCGCCAACTCGATCTTCAATGAACCCTTGATAAATCCAGCCTTGCCCGTTCGACAGCCCAGCTTCGATATTCCCCAGGATCCTCTTGAGTTTCGCGGGAGAGTGCGCTCTCTCATGTTCTTCCCGAAGCGCATTCGCTTCAAGCTGAGCGTAGGTTTGCCAGGTCGTTTTGCGTGAATAGCGCAGTTCCTTCATGCGTGCCGCAGCTCGCACCTGCCCGTCTCCTTGTGGATCCAGGTAGCGGAGCGAATGCAAAAATTCGGTACCTATCGGGAAAAGGCCAGCCGCGAGTGGGAGTTCGCGAGTACGCGCGGCGCCGACGTAGCTCATTTTTCGGTGAGCTTGGGGCGGCCACCGATACGCGATCAGGCTCGCCTGGCCAAGCTTGCCATCTTGATCCAAGTCCACACCGTATTGTAGTTCGTTCGTTTCGGGGATCTCAACGTTCGCCCGTGTGATCAGAGCTTCGACAATCGCTAGGTTGATGACGTAGGTCTCTCGATCCAGGTTGCCGTTTCGGCTGACTTGGAAATCACGCGGCAGCCGGATCTGGGCGTCGCCGAAGGAGCCGTTCGTGGGCCAGAAACCCCCTGGAAATGGCGTATAAGCGAAAGTGCGCCAGCCGGTTAACGTTCCGTCTGGGGCGTTGTCGAAGCCTTGTGCGTCGAAGTGGAAATAGGAATCAGGGACGTAACCGTCCCACTTGCCGTTGTGGTTCGGATCCCACGCTTCCGAGAGCGAAGCTCTGAGGCGTTGAGTGAGGAGCAGCTGTGCCGGGCTTGATTGATAGTTGTTGGTGCGAACGTAAGCGAGAAGGTCCGCCGCTTCGAATTCTTTTGCGATAGCGGAAAAGTCGCGCGTTAGATTGGCCCAGGGATTGGGGGTGCCGGTCTCGCTTTGGCTGGCAAAGTCGTAGCGGAGCTGCAGATCCTCGTCATGGGTGAAGTTGGGGCCGAGTCCTTGAGTGTGGCACACGTAACACGGGTTCCGCGTGGCTCCACTGCGAGTCTGTGTCTTCGCGTAGCAAGCGGGTGGAATGTACGGTGTGCGATTGGATGGAACGGAGCTTGGAGTTGTGCGCTCGTTGGCGCCCGCTACAGTAAGGAGTGCAGAACAAAACAGGGCCCCGCTGAGCCACCCACTCACCGCGATTCGTCGCTCAATGAAGCGCGGGGAACGGCCCGAGGTACCCATCGTATGCACGCTTGTTGCTAAGATCAGGGCCTAATTTGCCCTGATCGGATTCGCCGTAGGGATGCTGAACCACCGCCTTAATATACGACCAGCCTCCGATGTTGGGGTAGACGTAAACGGACGTGGTCTCGGATCCATACGGCGTCGTGAGGATGCGGCTGAGCTTGCCGGTATCGAGTTGGTAGGCCCAAACAACGTCGTTTTGGTGAGAACTCGTGTCTTCACCGATCAGCAACGTGCGCCTTCCGGGTATGAAGCTCAGATTGTCCGGGTTGGCCAGGCCATTCACGCTGCACGTGTTGCCCGCGAACTGGCTACCCTCTGGATAGCTCATGGGCTTGCCCATGATGAGTGCCTTAGAGGAACGAGCCACGTAGTCGCTGCCAAAGGTAGCGTCGGGAGCCACGCGCAGCTGATACACGCCACCGCACCTATTCTGTGGCAAGCGAATATGATTGGGGCCGCCCGCTTCGTCTTTGTCGCCGTCCGTCATCCCCTTGGAAAGCTCGCTGATGCTCACGTAAAGCGAGGACGAATCGGGATCAAAGGTGAGGCCCTCTTCTTTTCGGAGTTCGGTCGTGGCGCCGAGATAGGCCGCATAACGACGCGTTTCGAGCCGCGAGGCCGCGAGCTCTTGGCCAGCTTTAAGCTTCAGACATTCGGAACCAGCGCTATCGGTGCGTGTGAAGCGAAAACCAGCGGGGCAGGTGTGCTTCTTCGGGTCCGTTTTTTGAGCCTCGAACATATCCGAGAATTTGTGCTTCTTGTCGATCAGCGCTCGGATCTCGGGAGCCGAGGCATGGCCTAGGCTCAGCCATTCGATATCTGCTTCTCCGCCATTGGCGTCGTCCACTTGGTTCCAGCGCATTGCGTAGAGCCGGCCGCTTGAGAGATCCGAAGCTCTGTCAGCGATGAACATGTAGAAACCGACGTCGCTGCCGTCGTCCGTGAGATACGCCGTTTTTCGGTCGGGCATCACGTACGAGAGCTCCAGGTTCGATCGCCCCATGGCGTAGTGCTTGCTCGGAATAGCCTCGCCGTTAGCCGAGACTCGGACTTCGACCGGATAGCCGTAAGAGTACGGGTTGAATACCGCGCGCACAGCATCGAGCTTGAGATCAGGCTTGCCATCCTGATTCGCGTCGCGTTTAGGATCGAGCTTGAAGTAGCGAGTCATCGCCAAGACGGAGCTATCGAGCGAGCGTGTCTCAGTGGCCCCCTCAAACGCTCGGGCCTCGGGTGAATACTCCTCACCGCCAAGATGCGTTCCCCACGGCGTCACGCTGCCGGCGCAGGGCACCCAAATCCCGCCAAAATTGGCGAAATTGATCGGGTGCGTGCTCTTGACGGAGAGCTCGCCCGTTTTCGCGTTTTGAAACAATTCCGACACGTACATCGCGCCCGGTCGACTTTCGAAGTGCGTGACGGAAAAGAGCTTCCCGCCGACCGGCAAGAGCGATGAGAAATCGGTGTCCGGTGAAATATCAACGGAACCATCTTCCGCGTGCACCGGCTCACCATCGATGTTCGTGATCAAACCGAAGGTTCCCCCGTGCACGTCGCCGCTTCTCTGCAGTACGCGATAGCTCATGGGGAATTTCTTGCCATCAATCGCCACCTCAGGCGAAGTGAGCACGTCGCGTTTCTGCGCGTCAGTTGAGGGAAAAGGAGCATCCATGAACGCAATGGATCGCTCTCGCGACGCCCCCCCCGGCTCGCAGCCCAACCCCTTGTCTTTGGGCACTTCAGTCGAAGCGCTACACTGTCCCTGACTGAGCAAACGGGAAGGTGAACTTGCTGTTTGGGCCGGCGCTGCGGGGCCGCCACAGCGTAGGCACAAAAGCGGCAAAACGAAGAGCGAAGCAACAGGATGAAGGATTCGGTGACGGGTCACGGTGGTTCTCCACATAGGACAAACGGCGCTCCCGCAATATCCTCGATTGATGTCGATGGTGTGACGGTCCTCGGGCAAGAGCCTTTGCCGGACCGATTCGGCAAGGAAACGAACAGGATTTCGACCCAAACCCCTTCAGAGGTGAGGCGTGTTTGTCCGAAGATTAGTCCTGGAAGACGGTATCCACTGACGGGGCCGAAAGAACGCGCTCAGTCCAGCGCAACACCTCGGCTTCATTCGCACTTTGGATTCGATCGCGAACCTCCCCAGGAATCTGCCAAACTTCAGCGTCAAGAGCTTAGCGAGTACATCCCGAAGCGCTTCAGCCTTGCCTTCAGCCTTGCCTTCAGCCTTGCCTTCAGCCTTGCCTCTAGCCTCGCCCTGTTGCTCGGCCAGCTTGACCGTTCGCTTGAGGTTCCAGATTGCTAGTTCCCGGTCCTCCGCGAGAGTTGCTGTGCTTTCGGATCCGCTGACAGCCGGTCCAGCGCTCGTTTGGCGGCGTTCATGTCGGGGTCTGCCATCGCAAGTTCCTCTAATTCTTCGTCAGTGGTTGCTCGAAAGAAGCGTCCCCACTTTAGCACAGGTGAGTCCGGGTCGTGCGCGGCTTCCTCCTCCAGCTTCGGCAGGAAGATGCAGATCGTGGGCTCTAGTTCGAGGTAGTCTTGAGCTCGTCGTGCAGAGGGAAAGTGCCGTTCCTTCGACGTCCTTCGCGAGATCAGCTAGCCTGCGGTCCAAGATGTCACGCCCGAGCACTCTGATTCCGATCCTTGCGGCTGCCTTTGCTGCGACATTTCCGTTGTCCGCCAGAGGCCAATCAGCGACCGCGCCCGTTGTTATCCGAAGCTTTCCGCACGACCGCACCGCCTTCACCGAAGGACTGGTGTTGTTCGAGGGCAAGCTTTTTGAAAGTACGGGGCTCGAAGGCCGTTCGACCCTGCAACGCTCGGAAATTGCCACGGGCAAGCTTGAGAAGAAAATTGATCTCGATCCAGCTTTTTTTGGCGAAGGGCTCGCCCGCGTGGACCGCCGTCTCTACCAGTTAACGTGGAAAAATGGGACCGCGATCGAGTACGACCTGGACACTTTTGTAGAACGGCAGAGGTTCACCTACGCCGGAGAAGGCTGGGGTCTCTGCTACGATGGCCAATCGCTCGTGATGAGCAACGGTACGGATCACCTCTCATTTCGCGACCCGGAAACATTCGGGGAAATTCGAAGTCTCAAAGTGCTGAGTGGAGGGCAGCCGCTGTTTAACATCAACGAGCTGGAGTGCGTGAAAGGGCAAATCTACGCGAATGTCTGGCAAACAGACCGGATCGTCGCGATCGATTCAAAAACCGGGAAAGTTCTTTCCGAGTTCAACGCCGCGGGCCTGCTGAGCGCGGCTGAGCGCCAGGGCGTGGATGTCTTGAATGGCATTGCTTACATCCCAGAGAGTGGCAATTTCTATATTACCGGCAAATATTGGCCCAAGCTGTTTGAGGTGACGCTCGGTGCACCACCGAAACCTACGGTTGTGGCTCCGCCCAAAGTGGCTCCGCAGATCAAGCCGGGCTGCTCGCTGGGGCATGTTGGCGGTTCAGAAGGCTATTTCGCGTTTCCAGCGCTTTTGGCCTTGGCCGGGTTCCGAAGGTTAGCTGCGCGCGCCAGAGCCCTTACGGGTTAACCTCTCGAGCACAGTGCGTGGACTCACGCGTAGCGCTCCGCTGTTGTTCTGGCCTGTGAGCAGCTTTTGAGCCCCGGCAAACGCGATCATGGCCGCATTGTCGGTGCAGGCCCGGAGGGGTGGGATGAGCAGTGTGAGGCCGTGTTTCTTGGCCGCCCGCTCGGCCCCCTCTCGCAGGCCACGATTGGCCGCCACGCCGCCGCACAGCACGAGCGTAGTCACACCCTCCTCGACCGCTGCACGCACGCTCTTGGAAATGAGGCTGGTGACCACGGCGTTTTGGAAGGCCGCGCACAGGTCGCGCAGACGTGGTTCATCTCCTGGCGCGCCGTGCAATTGCACATGACGCGCCACCTCGGACTTCAATCCCGAGAAGCTAAATTCAAAGGATGCCTTGCCCTTCATAGGGCGTGATAGGCTAACTGCTTCGGGATTACCTTCGAAAGCCAACTTGTCGATGATCGGGCCACCCGGGTAGCCGAGGCCGAGCAGCTTGGCCACCTTGTCGAAGGCTTCCCCGGCGGCGTCGTCGCGTGTGGCCCCGAGTTCGAAGATTTGGTGCGGCTCGTAACCCTCGACCCGATAGATCGCTGTATGCCCGCCTGAGGCCAAAAGGCCGACAAATGGCAGCTGGGGAGAGACGTGGTTCGCGCCTTTTGGGTACTCCAAGTAGGCCGCGAGCAGATGGCCCATCAAGTGATCCACTGCGACCACCGGCTTGTCCAAAGCCCAAGCCAGACCTTGCGCAAACTGCACGCCGACGAGCAAGGCGCCGGTGAGGCCAGGCTGGCAGGTGACGGCGATGCCATCGATCTGAGTGCGCTTGAGGCCTGCCTCCTCAAGCGCTTTCTCGACGACGGGCGAAATAGAGCGCAGATGGTCGCGTGAGGCCAACTCCGGCACTATCCCACCGTAACGGCTGTGGAGCTGGATTTGCGTGTGCACGATATCCGAGAGCACACGCCCATCGCTTTCGACGACCGCCGCCGCTGTTTCGTCGCAAGAGGTCTCGATGCCTAGAACTCGCATGCTCGCTCAGTAGGCACAATTGCTTGCGGGCTTCTTGGTGAGCGTGAAGACTCCGAATCCTGATTGGGCGGAGGGCGGCGCCGTTTCTAAAGTTTGAGGTTTGGGTTTGAAAACGCGCATTTCAAGCGAGCTATCCCGCATCAGGGAAAGCACACCGAGCAGGCTGCCTTGGCAGGTTGAGTCCATCCAGAGCATGAGGTTCATGTCCCGGCCATCGCCAAACTCAAGCCGGCTGAGCTGGTCATGCAGCAGGGGCCGAATCGCACGCAGCGGCGCGTGGTTCAAGAGGGGTAGGCCGTCTCCCGAACACAAGCCTGAAGCGCTGTCTCCGGTTGTCACGGTACCGGGCTCTGTGTCCAGGGCTTCCAAATTGAGGTCAATGCGCATCGCTAAAACTGGCGGCACGCCGGCGGGCACTAGGCCTTCGTGAAACGCGGGCGAAGATATCAGGCTTCCACAATAGGCTTCGCCTGGCTTGATCTCAAAGCGGCTCAAATTTTGGCAGCCTAACAGCCACAGATTAACACTAAAGAGTATCCAAGACGGGGTGCGCATAGGGGTCGCTTCAACGAGCTTTTAGCAGACTCTTCGCTAGGTTCCGCACTTCTTCATCGGGATCGCGGCGCGCCACCGCCCGGAGCACCAAAAGTGAGCCCGCTGGGTCGAGCGCGCTCAAGGCGTCCAGGCTGGCCCCGCGCACGAGCGCGTAGCGGTCTTCCTCGGCAGCGGTGCGGAGGGCACGGAGTGCGCTGGGCGCTGCGGGTGTGCCAAGCAGCCTCAGTGTTTGGGCGGCTCGCAGCCGGAGCGCCCACGACGTTGCGTCCGAAAGCACACCCGCGACGTCCACGGCAGCAGCCTGGATCTTACGCTCTCCAAGCACCGAGAGCGCCACCAAGCGCACGCTATCTTTGGGATCCGTCAGCGCCTTGATCACGGGAGTGAGCGCGCTGTCTTCGGCATGCCTCCCAAGAAACTCGAGGGACAGCTGCCGTGCATCGGTTGCCGGGTTTCCTGCCAGTGCCGAAAAGGGCTCCACGAGCGACCGCACCAGCTCCTCTGTTTGGGAATTGACTTGTGATTGTAGCTCCGAGGAGAGGCCCTCGTGGCTGTTGAGGAGCGGCAAGAAAAACGGCGTGGCTCGTGTGCCGCCGAGGCTTGCCGCTACGGTTCGCGCTCCGTCCAGTGAGGACTGTGCGTAGGTCGTGGCAACCTGGGTGAGCGCGGCGCTGGCCCAAACGAAGGCCGTTGCTAGCTCTGTGTGAGTGAAGGTTAACGGCTCATAGCCGCGATCCAAAAGGTCGGCCACATCCACGCGGACGCCGGCAGGAGTCGGCAACAGTGCGGGCCAGATCGTGCGCCGGGTGGTTGCCAAGAGCACCGCAAGTTTCGCCGCCTCGCGTGTCTTGGGGTTGGGATCCAAAAGGGCAGGTGCCAAGGCTGTCGGATCTGCTTTTTTCGACAAAGAGCCAAGCGCGATGAGCGCGCTTTGACGGAGGCCTGCGTCTGCCGACCAGACTAGGTCTTTCAGAACTGCCTCGCCTGTTGGGTCGGCGATTTGAGCGAGTGCGCGCGTTGCTGCCCTCTGCACCAGAGGCGCCGCCGCGGCCGATCGGCAGAGCGAAACCAAGAGCGGCACGGCCGCTCGATATTTGAGTGATCCGAGGCCTAGCACCGCTAGCGCCCGAGCCGAGGGAGATTCCGACGAAAGGAGCGCCAGCAACAGCGGAGCGGTTGCGCTATCGTTGAGTGTTGCTACGGCGAAAACGGCAGCGATGCTGACGGGATCGCCCTCGACAGGATTCGCTCTTCCATCGCGATAAAGCACCGCTTTGAAGCGAGGCAGTAGATCGATGTCGCGCAGGCCGGCGGCGGCCAGCATAGCACGCGTGCGTAGATTCACGTCCGCGTCGCTGATGGCAAATGTAACGAGTGAGGGGCCCGCTCCCCGGTTGCGAATGTGGCTGAGGAGTTCTATGGCAAATTGCCGCTGCTTGCCGTTCGGATCGTTGAGAGCGTCGAGCAAGGGCTTGATGGCGCGTGCCCCTATTTCGGCGAGCGCCTGCTCATTCTTGGTGCGGACTTCGGCGTTCGCGCTGGCCGCGCCCGAAATCAAGGGCGCCGCCAAGGCTCCGTAGATTTCAACGAGCAGCTCGCGGTAGAGGGGATGATTCGGGTGCCCAAGCGCGACCTGAAGCAACTCGTGCTCAAGGTCCGGAAGTGTGCCGGCGCTCACATTGATTTCGGCGCTCAAGCGCACCGCGCGTGACACGAGCTCGCTATCGACAGCAGACCGCATCACACGGCGCATGAGGCGATCGGCTTCGGTAGCCAGCCCTTGAGCGAGAAGCAAATCAGCCAGCTCGAAATAAACCGGGAAAATTCGGTCATTTTTGGCAATCGCTTTGCGAAATGCTTCGATGGCTTTTTCTGGCAGGTTCCGCTTGCGGTACATCTCGCCGAGGCGTCGGTGGCCTTCGGCATCGTCCGGGTTCAGCTCAAGGGCACGAGCCGCGTAGCGCAGTGCGTCCACGTCACGATACAAGGCCGTCGCGTGTTCTGCCATGCGTTGATAGGATTGGCGTGCGTTCGCGGGGTCTAGCACGGCCAATTGCTCCAAGGTGAGAATGGCTTCTGCCAGGCGCCCCAACTTGACCAGCGTTCTTTCAAGTGTCGCCCAGCTTTCCACGTCCCCGGGAGCCAAACGCACCAGCTGCCTCAGTGTTGCTTCTGCCTTTTCGGGTTGGCCAAGCTTGAGCTCGGCCTCAGCTAAAAGTTTGCCAGCTTCGAGATCAGGGGGCTTGTGTTCGAGTTGGAGGCGGAGCGCCGCAGGCCTGCGCGGCAGCGAGCGATCAAGACTCCAAAGCGTTACGATGTGTTGGCGCGCTTCACGTGCTAGGTGAGGCTCGGGGGAGCGAAGCTTGAGGATCCCAAACCAAATACCATTGGCTTCTTCGTAGTAGGCTCGGCGTGGCCCTTCGCTCGCTTGAGCGCCTGCACGTTCCAGAGCGAGTGCGTAGGCGCGATCGACACTTCGATCATTGGGTTTCAGCTTTCTGGCTTCGCGGTAGGCGCTGAGGGCGTCGGAAGTGAGTTGGTGTTGCAGATAGACATCGCCCAAGATCAGCAAATTTGCTGCGCGATCCGTGCCCGCCTGCTCCACTTGCTTCCAGGTCTTAATAGCCCTGTTTTTGTCGTCGGCCTCCCAATAGCGTCGCCCGAGCTCGACCAGGTGCCGAGGATCGCGCCCTGCTACCGCCGTGATCCTTTCCAAGATCTGGGTGGCGCGCGTGGGATCCCCTAACCGCTCATAGAGGTCAACGAGAGTCGTGAGCACTTGATCGTCGCCGAGTGCCCGCTGTTCTAGCTTTTGCAGTTCGGCCTGGGCGCGAGCCCGCTCGCCTTGTTGGAGTAAGGCTTCCACCAGGCGAAACACGAAGGATGGATTCTTGGGTTCCGCACTGACGAGTTTTTCGTATTCGGTGAGCACGCCTTTGAGATCGCCAGAAAGCTCGCGAAGCCCGATTAGCTTCAAGCGAATGCTGACGTCTCGGGGGCGCTCGGACGCCAATTGAGCATAGGTTTTTTGCGCGAGAGCGAGCTGCCCCGTCTCTTCATACAGTTCCGCAAGCAGCTTTTTGCGATCAAAATCGCTGATGGGCCGCGCTTCCAGTTCATGGATCAATTCGGGTAGGCGATTTTGGCTGCGGTAAATGTCTGCCAGGGTCGCGTAGATCTCCGAAACAACACCTGATTGACCCGCGATCCCGAGCGCTCGGCGCAACTCACGCAGCGCTTCTTCGGTTTTTGCGGCCTTGGCCAGAGCGCGCCCAAGATCCCGAAGTGCGGGCAAAAGCGCGCGATTATCGCCCGATGCCAAACGCACTACCCGCCGGTATTCTTCCACGGCACGGTCGTACTTCGCTCGATTGAAAAGCTCCCGCGCCAGTTCGGATTCAACAAACCCTGAACCGCGTGCAATTTTCACCAATCCGCGGTGATGCTCAGTCGCACAGGCGTAGTCTTCCAGATCGAGACACAGCGTGAGCAGAGTCCTCAGCGTCTGTTCCCGCAGGCTCGCGTTCGTTAGGTACTTGAGTGAAGCTTCGTAGCCTTGCCGGGCGCGCAGCAAATCTCCCTGTTCTTTGAAGAGATCAGCGAGCGCGAGCCTAGAGCCAGGAGCTTCAGGGCGTTTCAGAATGGCTTGCTCGTAAGTCGCTTGGGCTTCGGCAGTTTTGCCGGCTTGGCGAAAGATCCCGGCAAGTGCCACCAGAGCACTCACACCTTGGTCGCTGTCCACGCGGGCGCGTGCTTCAAACTCGGCAACCAAGGTATCAATTTTGCCATCACGCTGGCGATAAAGCTCACTCAAGCGTCGGATCGGAAATTGGGCCTCAGGTTGGCTCAAGACTATACCCGTGTAGCGCAGGATGAGGGCATCTGGGCTCTGCTCGGCGCCGTTCGTAGCTCGCGGGCTTGTAGCGTTGGGTTTGCTCTTCGTCGCGTCTGCGCCGACAGGTCCGCGAGCGCGCGGCTTGTTGCGGTGTCTGCCTGCGGGGTTAAATTGTGCTTGCGACTGTCCGTCCACCAAACAGATGGCGGCACCGAACAGCAAGCAGCGCGCTACGGAACCTAGCCTCACAGGGGATCAGCCTCCTTGCCTTCAATTGCCGATACACGGGCCGGGGCAGGATTGGCTAATGCATGCAACCGCTGAGAAAGCCTGGGTTGCGGCGGTAATATCCCCGCCGAAGCAGCCGAGCACGCAGGCGAAATCAAGACCTTGATTGGTGTTGCAAGTAGTGATGGTGCACACCGTTCCATTGAGACACGTAGCGTTCGTAAAACATTGCGACGCCGCTGGACACTGAGTCACGACACAGGTCAGGCACTCAGCTGGCATTGGAGGGCCGCCCCCGGAACCTCCACCGAAGCCACCGGTTGGAAAACCACCGGAGCCACCACTCGTAAAACCACCGGAGCCACCACTCGTAAAACCA
>CAZSUA010000025.1:23648-29520 GCA_964609655.1 uncultured Polyangiaceae bacterium
CGGAGCCACCACTCGTAAAACCACCGGAGCCACCACTCGTAAAACCACCGGAGCCGCCGCTCCCTCCTGAACCACCAGCGGGTTTGCCACCGATCCCCCCACCCCCTGTCCCAGCTGTGCCACCGCTTCCGCCGCCGCCGACGCGCCCAGCTGAACCCCCCGCAGGACTCCCCCCGAGCGCTCCGTCAAGCTCGAATTCATCCATGCCGCTTCGTCCGCCACCGCATCCTAAGAATAGAGCCAAGCTGCAGAGGGCGGCGCCGAGCGACCACACGCAAAAAGTTGTGCGACGCTTTCGAGCGCGAAGGGAGGGCAAAGCCTTTGGCGTTTCGGTGTCGGATGTGTGTGGCATGCTAAGTCATCAGCTTTAGCATTCTTCGCTCGAAGGCGCATCGCCGGCAATTTCTGTGGTCTGTGGGGTGCGCTTCTAGAAGTGAAAGAGTTGCGCGCCTCCGCTCATTGAAGTTTGAGGCGTTCAAGGGGTAGCCCTCGGCATGGCTCGGAACTAACGTGCAGCCCATGGAGCCGCGGACCATTCGGGTGGGTCTGGTGCAGTCGCCGATCATCGGTGATGTCGCGGAAATGCTGGCTAGAACATCAGCTCACGTGCGCACGGCGGCCGCGCGCGGTGCACAGCTGGTCTGCCTGCAAGAGCTCTTTGCTCAGCCGTACTTCTGCCAAGTAGAGGATCATCGTTACTTCGACTGGGCGGAAGCAACCACGGGGCCCACTTGCACCCACATGTCTGGCATCGCCAAGGAGTGTGGCGTCACACTCGTGGTGCCGTTCTTTGAGCGGCGGGCCGCAGGCGTCTACCACAACACGTTAGTGGTGTTTGGGCCGAACGGCGAGCAGCTCGGGATGTATCGCAAGATGCACATTCCCGACGATCCGCAGTTTGAAGAAAAGTTCTATTTCAGCCCGGGAGATCTCGGTTTCATGAGCGTGCCCACTCCCGAGGTAAAGCTTGGGCCGTTAATCTGTTGGGATCAATGGTACCCCGAGGCGGCCAGGCTCACGGCCCTCAAGGGGGCTGAGCTGCTCACGTATCCCACAGCGATTGGTTGGCTCGCCCAAGAGAAAGCAGAGCACGGCGCGCAGCTGTCGGCTTGGCAGACCATGCAGCGTTCGCATGCCATCGCCAACGGCGTGTTCGTGGTGGCGGTGAATCGCGTGGGCATCGAAACACTCGCAGGACAGAGCATTGAATTTTGGGGACACTCGTTCGTGTGCGACCCCACCGGGAAGATTCTGGCCGAGGCGGGATCGGGTGAGGAGGTGTTGGTGGTGGACTGTGATCTGACGGCCATCGAGCGCACCCGGCAGATCTGGCCATTTTTTCGTGATCGTCGGCTGGACGCGTACAGTGGACTCACCAAGCGCTGGTCCGACGAATGAAAAGAGCGACGCGCTTTCGCATGCCCGCTGAGTGGGAGCCGCACGCAGCAACTTGGTTGGCCTGGCCGCATAACGCCTGGGATTTCCCTGGGAAACACGCGGCAATCCACTGGGCGTTCGCCGAGCTAATTCGCTATCTAGCGGAAGGCGAGCGGGTTCGAATCCTCGTGCAAGACGGTCCAACCAAGCGGCAGGCAAGCTCGGTGCTCAGTCGGGCTCGCGTGGATCTGGAAGCCGTGGATTGGGTGCTGTGTCCGACGGACCGATCCTGGACGCGCGATTCGCTGCCAAGCTTCGTGAATTCAAAGAGCATCAGCCGAGCTCAATCGCTCAAGTGTGCTGCAAGCCCGGTGAAAGCAAGGCTCGGTGTGAAACAGCGACGCGCCGCTGCCGTTAAGTGGCGATTCAATGGCTGGGCCCGCTACCCCAACCACCGTTTGGATGATGCTGCTGGCCAATGGGTTGCCGATCACTTCAGTTCACGGCACTTCACGCCAACCACCAAAAATGGGGCCAGAGTCGTGTTGGAAGGCGGCTCGATTGATAGCGACGGCTTAGGCTCGCTTCTCACCACCGAAAACTGCTTGGTGAGCGGGAGCCGTGCTCGCGGTGCACGCCTTGGAAAGCTCGGCTACGAAGCTCTCTTTGCCGAGTTCCTGGGCATCGAGCGAACGATCTGGCTGCCGGATGGAATTGTTGGCGACGACACCTCAGGCCATGTCGATGATTTCTGTCGCTTCGTGAGTCCAGGCCGGGTCGTGATTTGCGAAGAACGCAATCGGCACGATGCCAATTATCAGCCGCTAAAACAGGCAAGCAAGGTGCTTCAAGCTGCCAGGGATGCGTCCGGGCAGCGCCTGGAGATCATCGGGCTGCCCATGCCACGCCCCATCTTTTTCGGACGTTCGCGCTTGCCCGCCAGCTACGCGAACTTCTACATCAGCAATCGTGCTGTTCTGGTGCCCACGTTCAACGACGAAAATGATCGTGTGGCGCTTCGAATCTTGGAAGAGGTTTTCGGAGATCGGCCCGTGATTGGAATTCACGCTGCCGATTGGGTGCTCGGCCTCGGCACGCTCCATTGCAGCACGCAGCAGGAACCTGAAGGCTGATGCGCAAGCTGGTCTTGATCTGGTTAGCGTTGGGCGTGGGGTTGGCTTGTGGCTGCGCCGAGCGGTCGGCACCCGTGCCTGCCGTCAACCAAAATCCCCAGGGGAAGAGCCTGCTCAAGCCCGATTGGGCCGCGCAACGCGAGCTGCTCGATGCGCCCTACCAGCTGAAGCTCGATGCGCGAATCCCTCTGGCTTTTCGTGCGCTGCACCAGATGCTCACCGCAGGTGTCCAGGCGAATTTTCGTTCGGAATTAGTGAAGCAGCGCCAAATTCTCTACCTCGATCAAATCAAGTTAGCGGAGCTTCCGGCGTACCCTGAGCTCGGCCAAGCGAAGCAGGCGCTCCAGAAATACGTCGAGGTGTTAGCCCCATCGATCGTCAGGACGCCGCAGGCGCTGGGCTCAAAGCCAGCTTCGGAAACACCCTGGTTGGAGCCACTCGAAACTTCGTTTGAACGTTTGCGATCGGTCGCAGGGCTGCGTGCGGCTGAACTGATGGGTCCCGACGTGGCGCCGCGGATCGCCAAGGCACTCGTCAACATCTGCTTCCAGTCTACCGATCGGCTCGGCACCGCCGATGAAGTGTGTGCCAGGGCACTCGCGCTGCTGGTGGTGGCTGAGAAGGTGTCGCCGGTTTCAATGACTGAGCCGGCAGCGCTGCTCGCGTACACGCTGGGCTATGAGGCAGAGGCCGCGAAGCTGGCCGAAGCTCTCGGGCCGGAACATCCGCTGCGAGCATTTGTAACCCGCAACCAAGCCACTCTGCGACGCCTCAGCACGACCCGCGAGCCCACGTTTGCCGAACGTATGTTGTGGTTAATTCGCTTGAACGAATCCGGGAAGGTCGACGAAGAAGCGGCGTATCGGGCCCAGTATTTTCGCGGTGATCAGCTAACGGTATCGGTCTTGTGCGCTCGGATGCGTGCACCAGCGGCAGCGCTCCAACGGGAATTGGTCGAGGCGCTGCCGAGCCTGCTCCTCTTGGAAGCCACTGCCTTGACTCGGGAGCCGGCGGCCCTACGCTTCAGGTCTGGCATTCGAGGCTCAAGCGCACGCCTCGAGGAACTTGTCGGGACCCAGCTTGCTATTGAGCGCTTGCTGGTTCGGGGCCGCGGCGTCTATCTCGGGTACGGAAACGTCATAGAGCGCCTGTCCGCGCGCGCGGGCGCTGCAGATGCTTTGTCTCCGGCGGCCACGCGTTCCTTTCTTTCGACTCTGATGTACTCGGCGCTTCGCGTGCGTGCGTCTTGGGCGTTAGCCGGTGAGGACAAAATAGAGCTCGTGGTAGCCGGTTTGCGCTCACAGAAGCTGGGAGATTTTGCCGATTTTTCGCGCTGGCTCGACCTCATCCTCGGGCCAAAGCTGCTGAGCAAAGCGCCCGAGCAGATAGGCCGCGCAGAAAAACTTCGGGACTTCGGCGGGCTCGCTTGGCAGCCTCTCTACGAAACGTTTGACGGCGGCGCACGTTTCGGTTCGTCAGCTGAGTTTGCGCTAGCCAAGGCGTTCTTTTCCCATCTGGATTCGCGGCCGCGCTACCGTCGGCTGGCAGCGAACGTGGCCAGTGTTTCACTTTCGGATCTCTTGTTGCGCGAGCGCCTGCTGGATGCTGCTGTAAAAGCCGCCCCGAATGCCGATCCGGAGCTGAGCCTTACTTACGCACGCTTCGTCCAGGATTCGAAGCAGCTGATCGCATATTCAAAGGACTCAAGTTGGGAACTGGCGTTCCGTGCGAGCGCGGTCGCAGAATTGGGCCACACCGGGTCACCCAGCAGCGAAGCCATCGGCCAACATTTTTCCAGCCTATTGAGCGACACTGAAGACGATTGGGCAGGGCGCGCTGTCTATGTGAGCTTTTTGAAGCGTCAGGAGGCGCTGGATTCAGCGCTTTCGATCACGCGTGCTTGGTTGTATCCGAATCCCCGAAGTAGCACGGCTCACTTGATCTCAGCTCGCACTGAGGCTGCCTCCATTCTGATGAAGCAGGGGAAGACCGCTGAAGGTTGGAAGTTGGTCGAACCGATGATCAACACCTTGCAGAGCGATGCTTTGCGGGTTGGCTCCCAAATCCTGGTCCGTCTCAAAAACGTGGACCGCGCAGTGGCGTTGGCAGGGGTTGATCTCAAGCAGGAGCCGCGCGCCCCAGCGGCACGCGCGAATTGCGTGGAATTGTTGTGGCGTGCAGGGCGCTACGAGGCGGCTGCGAAGATGCTGACGGAGTCTGCGAGCAAGTTTGGAGAAGCGGGCTTTGGGATCGAAATGAGCGAGCGTTTCGCCCACGCATTGGGAAGTAAGCCGGAAGCGGCGAGGCTCGCATTCGATGCGCTTCGAGAAGCCAAGCCGATCTCGACGGTGTTGGCGCGTCTAGGCGGAGCCCTCCAAGGGAGCAACCCCGGTCTGGCTTTCGAGCTGCTGCAAAGCATCAAGGCCTCGGGGCCACAACAGTTCGGCAATCTGCTGAGTTCGTATGCGGCAAAAAAGCAGGCGCAAGGCGAAAGCGCCGCGCTGGCCTGGATATCCGAGCACGTTAACAAGAAGTCGCGCGAGGGCTTAGTTGAGCTGGCCTACACGCGGCACGTTGACGAGCTCCTGTGGGATTTTGCTGACCCCACGGATAAGCCGCAAGCGGAGCGCGATCTTGTTTGGCTCTTTCGCGCTGCAGCACTCTTGCGGGAGCGAAAGAATTCAGACCCCAATTTCGCCAAAGTGAAGCGCTATTTCCAAGAGTCCGAAACAGCGGCAAGTCCAGGAAGCCTCTCGCTCTCGTTGGCCCTTGGCCGCTACCTGGTGGGCACGCTCCCTCTCGAAACGCTTCTGCCCTTCGCCCACACGCCCCACAATGCCTGCCGCGTGGCGTACTACTTGGGCGTTAAAGCTCAGGCCAGCGACCAGCTCGAGGCCGCCCACACCTGGTATCGAATGGCGGCAGAAACCGGGCCGCCCGATCTGGCCGAACACCGCTTTGCTGTCGCCCAGCTGGAAGCCTGGCGTGACACCGGCAAAGCCCTGAAGTTCCTAGGCCACGCGAACTGAAGCCGCCCCTGCAAGCCCCCCCGCAAGCGCTGGCGCCTCACGACAAACCCGTTGCGCCCGCGCCCATTCAGGGTTATTCGAGCCGCGCTCAAGCACGAGTGGCGGAATTGGCAGACGCGCCGGATTTAGGTTCCGGTACCGTGAGGTGTGAAGGTTCAAGTCCTTTCTCGTGCACTCAGCCTCGCGGAAGCGAGGCGCAACCTCGAGCGAAACGCGTCAGGCGCGAGGCAACGCGAGCCGCCGGCCGCCCCTGAAGCGAGTCCTTCCTGACTCACGTCACCCCCACCTCAGCTTTTCCTTCAACTCGTTAAGTTGTGAATGCTGGATCACCTT
>CAZSUA010000026.1:0-29434 GCA_964609655.1 uncultured Polyangiaceae bacterium
CAAGCTTGCCATCGGGGCGAAGTTCCAGGCGGTCCTGAGCAAGCGGGGGGCGCGTAATATACCTGCAAAGGCGCTCCAGCTGGGGTCTGTCACGGCCATCGACGCATTGACGAGCGTGGAGATTCACGCCTCGGACTTCAGCGGAGATTAGCTCCGCAGCTTTCGATAAAACTCCCGCGGCTCAATCTCAAAGTGACGGCAGAGAGCCCGAATGTATTCGTCTCCTATTTCGCTCTTGCGGCCATTGTGGGCTGGAACAGGAAAGACCCGGCAGCCCGGTTTCCTTAGCTTCCAGTGGGAACCCTTGCTCGGTTCCTCAAGCTCGATTCCGTATCCAAGCAGCAAGGCCGCGATGGCGGAGAGGCGCGCGGGCATGGCTCAGCAATGCGAAGGTTGCTGAGTTGAGCCCCGCACTTTGGCAATCACCCATGGGTCCGGAAGTGTCTCAAAGAACTCAGCATCGAGCGCTGCGTGTAACGGTCGCGAAAATCTCAGCTGGGCAACAACCGCGGACACGCTGGCCATATCTGCCGCGGCAATCGAATCAAAGGGAGCGCCGTGTTTCACCACCTCGGAAAACTGCGACCAATATTCTTCTGGCGCGCTGGGTCGAGTGAGTGGATCACGACCTTCGGAGAGGTCAACATCTACCACCAACTGAACGGCCTCCCGAATGGCAGCCATCGCCCCGATAAACCCATCGCCTTGAGTTACCAAGTCGAGGTGCAGGCAGTGAGCCGTCCAAACGCCGGGCAAGTCGGCAGCAGGCTTCAAGAGCACGGTGACGTTGCAGAACTTCTCCATGTTAGACCTTCCCACTGTTTCGCTCGGGCGTGCCAAGGCCGCTCTCCTACCCAACAGGTAAGCACTATTCTAGCGGCCGGCCACGGTTTCCGGTGACCCTCGGGCCAGGGGGGAGAGCAAAAGGCCAACATTTACGGGCGGGTAGCCCTTGTATCGGGGTACACATTAGGCCTCAAGCCGCTCCTTCGGAACCCCGCCAGCCAGGGTCGCCTCGCGGGCTGCATTCGCCGCAACCATGATGTCGAGCCTGAGAGGCCCGGGCACCCGGGGATCGCGCATGGTCTCGCGCAAACGTTCGGACGTTCGATCGTGGGCGTCCAGAAGCTCCAGCTGCTCAACTGTAAGGCCTGCCCTGCTCTGCCTTTCGGCCTCGTTGAGCATTCTCCGCCAGCTGAGCGCCCTGTCGCAAGCGCTGATGATGCGGCCGTGCTGGCCAGGGGTGGTGGACTTCGATATAGGTTAACTCCTTCACTTAATGGGATTGGTTGGCGAGTTGGTGCGATTGAGCCCGTTCGTCGACATCGCGGCCGCGCTCACCTGCATGTCGGCTGAAGCCTTCGCGGCTAGCTCCAGAATCTTCTGCATTTGAGCCGCGTCCTTGAGGTCGTTGCTCTTTCTTTGTTCTTGCTCAGGAACCGTGAAGGCGGAGCTAATGCCGGGCCCGGTACCAGTAATCGAATTCTTGATCAGGTCGGAGATTCCCGGGCCTGGCGCATACAGAAATTCGCTCATGAGGAGTTGGCCTAGCCCGCCCGTGGTTGGCTTGGATCCGCTTGTCATGAGCTCATTCTGCTTGTCCTGCAGCTCCTTGCGGGTCGCGTCGGTCAGTCCGCCGTAGTCTTTTTCGATTCGCCCTCATTACATTCGAAGTAAGAGTCGGTCGGTAAGCAGGAGCAGGTGAACACGAGCGACTGCGGATCTCAAAAGCCAGCAGGATACCGGCGCAAACAGATCTGCGCCCTCCGACCGGAACTCAAGGCGCCTGTCGACGCAGCTCCAAAGCCCGTTGCAAACGATCTTGGAGTGGCTCAGCCGAGCGGAGCCGTTCGAAAACCTTTTCACGATCGTTCCGCAGCGGAAAAACCCCAGGTGCGCTCGCACTCGCTGGTGCTGGAGCGACCACTTCTGATCCCTGCGTCGCCTCGCTCCACACGATTCTGCCAAAGCGGGAAGCCTT
The DNA here is from genome assembly GCA_964609655.1 of uncultured Polyangiaceae bacterium. Classification (GTDB taxonomy): domain Bacteria; phylum Myxococcota_A; class Polyangia; order Polyangiales; family Polyangiaceae; genus JBBRRP01. The sequence goes on from CAZSUA010000026.1 coordinate 1,982, forward strand.
GTGGAAATTGCCTTGCCCAAGAATAGGCGACCAAGCAACCGCCGCAGCCTGGCTCAGCGCATACAAATTCATCCGCCACATATCCCCTGGAAGCGGAGGACGACGCTGAGCGAGGCTCAGAGATTTCCAAGGAATGAACAGCTCAACGCTGTAGCCCTGATCTTTATCCGCTGGGTTGTTCAACGTGCCCTCGAGCCGCACGCCACTCTTGAGTTGGGACGACCATGCTTGATGGCCAAAGGTTTGGGCCTTTTCGTCGTGGGGTAGGTTGTAGGAGTCAAATTGGGAGTCAAAGGCGAGATTCTGCGGATTGACCTCTATCTCGTAATAATCGCGGTTGTCCCCATCACCCTCCGGATCGATCATGATCTCGACGGTATCTTCGGTCCAAAGCTTCTGATCGGAATGGCCAGGCGTGAACGTGCCCACGATGTCAGCATCGCGGACAACGCACCCCACATAGAACCCGTCCGCATCCCACAACAGCTTGGCGCGTGCCGCGATTGGCGCTCCCGGGTTAACTTCTCCCGTTCCTGGATCGACAAAGCCACCCGTCGCTCCCGCCGTTTGCCAAGCGGGCTCATTCAAGATCCCGTCGATCTTCAGTGCTACGCCTTCAGACAATTTTGGGACACGCAAGAGCGGAAGCACGCTGGAAGGCTTCGGCTGAGGGGGCGAGGTGGCCTTCCCCAGATCCACGGCGAGGGTGGCGACAATGCCGCGTTGCAGCCGATCATGAGGGCCAGAAAGCGGGACCAAACGTTGCTCTCCCCGGAAAATGCCGGCTACCAACTGGACGCTGGTTGTCTTGGTTTCAAGCGGCAACGTGAACTCAGTCTCATCCACGTACACTCGACCTGGATCCCAATCTGCCGGGCCGAGCACTTGCGTTTCACCCGGCGTGACCCACTGCCGTAGGGCGCCATTGCCATCCAGATTCGCGATGCGTTCGCCAGATGCGTCCAGGAGGTGGGTGAACACGCTCCAACCGCTCTCCATATCTTGCTCGGCTCGCCAGAAGAGTGTGAGCTTGACGGCCGTGCCAGGTTTCAGGGGCCCCTCTGGCTGAATCCTGTAACCGAGCAGCTTCGCTTTACCTTCGAAATCGATGTCCAAGCGATTCAGTGCCGCGGGGGCAGAAGCGAGAATGTATTCTGAAAGTCGGGCCTTCTCTCGCTTGGCCCGCGCAGCTTCTCCGCCGCAGCCGAGGAGCGCCACTCCGCCGAGGAGCGCCACTCCGCCGAGGAGCGCCACTGCGAATACGAAGCTCGGCGCACAACTCCGCCGAATTAGCCCACAAAGACCGCTATTTCTTCGATTTCTTGCGGGCATCGCGTTCGCGCTTACGTTGATTCTTCTTCGCGTTGCGCTCCACGCGTGAGAGCGTTTTCATGCGCGGTGCGGCGGGAGCCGCGCCGCCCATACCGGGCATCCCGCCGAACAGGGAGGCCAGATCTCCCATGCCAGGCAGCCCGCCCATGCCGCCCATACCCGGCATCCCCATGCCAGGCATTCCGGGAAAACCTGGCATGTTGGGCATGCCACCCTTCATGGCCTTCTTCATATTGCGCGCTTGGGCCAGCTGCTTAAGGCCCGGGATGTTGCCCATCATGCCCAGCTTGCCGCCCATGCCCCCCATCATCTGCTTCATGAACATGAATTTTTGAACCAACTCACCGACGCCCGCTTCAGGCTGCCCGGAGCCGCGCGAGATACGCTTCATGCGCGAGGGCTCGCGGATCAAAGCCTGCGGATCCCGGCGCTCATTCTTCGTCATCGACTGAATCATGGCTTCGATGCGCGTGAGCTCTTTATCATCCAAATTGATGCCAGTGGGCAGCATGCCACCCATGCCCGGGATCTTATCCACGAGATCTTTGAGCGAGCCCATCTTCTGAATCATCTTCACTTGGCTCAAAAAGTCTTCGAGCGAGAACTGCCCGCTCAACATGCGCATGGCGTCTTCTTCCGCTTGTTTCTTGTCGATCACCTCCTCAAAATCCTGCATCAAACCGACAACATCGCCCATGCCAAGCACACGGCTCGCCATCCCCTCCGGACGAAACGGCTCAAGCTTATCGGTGGTTTCACCCATGCCCACGAACAGCACAGGCGCCCCCGTCACTTCTTTCACGCTGAGGGCCGCGCCACCACGCGCATCACCATCGAGCTTGGTGAGCACCACTCCAGTGAGCGTCAGACGATCATGAAAGCCCCGCGCCGTTTGGACGGCATCTTGGCCAATCATCGCGTCAACTACCAACAGGATATTGTCGGGCCTAACGGCGGCCTTGATCTCCTCGAGCTCTTGCATCAAAGCGCTATCAATTGCGAGCCGGCCTGCCGTGTCGTAGATGATAACATCGCAGCCCAGCTTCTTGGCCTCGGCTTCTGCAGCGCGGCAGATATTCACCGGCGTTTCGCCGGGAATATTGAACACCGGAACGTCGATCTTTTCGCCAAGAACCTTGAGTTGCTCTACGGCAGCCGGGCGCTGCATGTCGGCAGCCACGAGGAGCGGCTTCTTTTTTTCACGCGTGAGAAAAAATGCGAGCTTCGCGGAAGAAGTGGTTTTGCCCGAACCCTGCAGGCCCACCATCATCAACTTCGTGCGCCCGCCTTGAGCAAAAACAAGCCCGGCCCCCGGATCGCTCATCAGCTCAACCAGCTCATCGTGGCAAATCTTGACGAAGGCCTCAGCCGCCGAGACACTGCGCGTTTCCCCGGCGTGCTTCACCCGGATGCGGAGCGTTTGCCCAATCGCTTTTTCCTCAACGTTCGCGAGGAAGCGCTTCACAACGCCCAATTCGACGTCGGCTTCAAGGAGCGACTCCCGAACCTCCTTCAAAGCTGGCTTAATGTTCTTCTCGTCGAGCTCAGTGAGCCCGGCAAGCCGGTTCTGAGCCTCACGGAAACCTTTAGTTAGAGCTTCAAACACGATGCGCCCCCCTTACCACAGACTTGGGCGGGGGCCGAGCCCGAGCTTTGCCGACGAAAGACAGCGTTATTCGGCTTCGTCCGCTCGGCCGTCGCCCTGCTCGCGGGCGACCCGCTCAGCGCGCAGGTCCAAAACACGTTCATAAATCTCCCGACGCGGCAGACCCAAGCTAAGCGCCAGCTCCCGAGCAATGTCCCGGGCGGCATGCCCCGCTTGAACCTTCGCAGAAATCGCCGCCAACAGCTCCGACTCGTCGATCGGGGCGGGGGCGGCCGGCGCCATCGAGGCTAGGACCAACGTGATTTCACCACGCCACTCGGAGCGCTGGGCCAGGTCCGCCAAGGTGCCTCGAACCAATTCTTCGTGCTGCTTGGTGAGCTCTCGGCCCACCATCGCTTGGCGATCGGGCGTGCGCTCGGCAAGCTCGGCGAGCGTGGCCGCCAGCCGGTGCGGTGACTCAAACAGCACCACTTGCTCCGGGATCGCAGAGATCCGATCCAGCTCGCGGCGCCGTTCTTTCCCTTTGCGCGCCAAAAAACCCATAAAAAAGAACGCTCCCCCAGTAAAACCTGAGACGGCCACTGCGGCCGTGACCGCACTCGGGCCGGGCACCGACACGACTTTCACGCCGGATGCGGTTGCCATCGCCACCAGCAACGCTCCGGGATCGCTCACCGCAGGCACACCAGCGTCGCTCACGAGCGCAGCAGAACGGCCCCCGACGATCCTCTCCACGATGGACTGCAAGGCAGAAGGGCTTGAATGAGCATCGACGCGGGTTACCTGCTTGGAAATCCCCAGGTATGAAAGCAGCGCCCGAGTCCGGCGTGTGTCCTCAGCCAATACCCAATCAACCCGGCGCAACGTCTCGATCGCGCGCGCCGTGATATCCCCGAGATTCCCGATGGGAGTCGCAACAATGTAGAGCTCGGGCGGGGGCTTGGGCGGGGGCGTGGGTCCCGAAGGGTGCGCCATGGCGCCTTAATCCCGGACTCGGACGGCGTCGCCCAATTTTTCTTCGAGAAAGACTCGCAGCTTACCCGTCAAGCGAGCTTCGAGCTGGCGTACGCGTTCGCGCGAAACACCGAATCGATCGCCCAATTCTTGCAGCGTGAGCGGTTCATCGGAGACCAAACGATCGTCAAAAATTTCAATCTCTTTGCCTTTGAGCGTACCCCGAAAAGTATCCAAATGAACGCGCACGAGTTCCTGCAGCTCGGCCCCTGCCGCAGCTTCGTCGGGAGCCGTTCCGTTACCTGGCAAGAGGTCCATGCGCGTCGTTTGCTTGCCGTCTGGATCGCCGACGGTGGCATCGAGCGATGCATCACCCCGTGCCAGGCGACGATCCATCTCCACGACGTCCCGCTCATCCACGTTCAAGCGTTTGGCTATTTCGCCGTGAGTGGGCACGATGCCCATCGCCAGCAATTTTTCTTTTTCTTTGTTGAGATTGAAAAAGAGCTTTCGTTGCGCCTGCGTGGTGCCGATTTTCACCATGCGCCAGTTATTCAGGATGAATCGCAGCATGTAGGCGCGGATCCACCAGGCTGAGTAACTGGAGAGCTTCACGCCTCGATAGGGGTCGTACTTCTTGACCGCCTGCATCAGGCCGATGTTTCCCTCTTGCACCAAATCCATCATGTTGCGGTAGGCGCGACGGTACTCGTACGCGATCTTGACCACGAGGCGCAGATTGGCGGTGACGAGCTGCGCGGCGGCATCCACATCGCCCGTCTTGGTGTATCTCACCGCCAGCTCGTGTTGCTCATCCGCGGTGAGTAAGCGGTGCCGCTGCACCTCACGCATGTAGACGGCCAGAGCGTCCGTCTTGGCGAGCGCGCTGCGCCTTTCAGCCGGTAAAATGGCTCGTTGCGGCACATCATCCGAAAACACGGCTTCAGCTTCCACCGATAGATCGTCGATGTTGTCGAGATCGGACTCGCCGCCCTCAGGCTCCACTTCGGGATCGGGCTCCGGAGCGCGCTCGGACTTGCGGGATCTCTTTGGGTCTAAAGTGGTCACACGCAAGGCTCTTCTAGTTGCTCGGGCCAAGCAGCGTGGCTTCTGTGGCCCCACCCGTCAAGCGCTTGGGGCGTGCTCACAAAAGCTTGCCGCCGCCCGTACCGCCTGTCGCGACCTTACCGCCTGTTCCTGTTCCTGTTCCTGTTCCTGTTCCTGTTCCTGTTCCGTTCCCACCGCCCCCACCACTGTGTCTGCCGCCCAGAGCCGTGGCCTTTCCAGCCGCACCTGCCTGACCAAATTCAAAGCCTTCAAAATTCTGTGTGCAAGCTCCGGCGCAAAGGATGCCAGAGAAACCGAGCGTCGCTAAAATCCAAGCCCTATTCATCAGAAGCTCCCATTCAAACTCACCGAGTTGAGCCCAACACCAACGGTCGTCACGCGCGCAACCGGGGCCGCACTGGCGGGCGTTGGATCCGCCGAGAGATAGAAGAAAGCTGCGGAGCTTGCACCAAAAATGCCCAACACTAGGCCAATGTTCGCAATCGCTTGAGCCTGCTTGCCTTCATCCCGGGTGCTTGCCAAGTTTGCCGGGCACAGCATTTCGCCGGGACAGGCGCGTTCCAACTCGTTATACTTCGAACGGCTGCTCGCACCAAAAAACGCAAACGTAGCCACTCCCGCTATGCCAACCCCGCCGCTCACGTAAAAGAGGGTTTTCGACGCTGAGGCTTCGGGCACCTTGGCTTCGAGTGTTAGCTTGCGCGTTGGCTCAGGTGGAGGCGCTGCTTTCGGCTCCGTGGCATCGATTTCGAGGGTTGCGCTGCCGCCAGCTTGCACTTCAACGCTCTGCTTCTGCTGACTCTCGCCGCGTTGAAAGACGGCCTCCACAACTCCAGGCATCACGGGCACCGGCTCCTTCCAATCATCGGCTCCAAGCTCTCTTCCCTCAAGCAGCACCTTATCGCCGGGTAGCGTACCCTGCAGCTTGAGCGTCAACAAGCCCAGCTTCTTTCCTAGCTCTAGGCGCGCTTCACGCGCCGCAACTTCGGTCGCTTCGTACTTCGTGGACGATTTTTTCGCCTCCGCAGCCTCAAGCTCGGTTTGCAAGAGGCGACGATACCCTTCCGAAAGCTGCCCGAGCTCGATCAGTGAGCGCGCCACCATGAGCAGGGCATTCGGGCTCTTCACGGCGCCGTACGACTCTTCAAAATCGGCCATCGCCAGCCCAAAGTTTTTCTTCTGAAACTTGAGCATGCCCGCCGTATAGCTATCGGTCGCTGTCTTTTTTTGTTGGGGGGTAGCAGCAAGGATGCCTGCACCTTCAGCCAACGCTGGGGTACAAAAACCTAAACCACAGAACAGAGCGGCCAGGGTGAGGAAACTGCGGGGAAGGATCATTCTAAAAGTTTCCGTTCGTGTACAGCCATGGAGCTAACAGGGATCCGAGTATCAAATGCCAGATGGCGTGAAATCAGTCTTGGGGGCAGGTGTGCGAGACTGCGGAGCGCGTTTGGGCACGACGGGGCGAACAGCCTTCGGGGGCGCGGGTGGCGGCTTCGGGAGCGCCATAAACGGCTTAGGGCGCGCTTTAGACTTGGCCTCAGGGATCGGTGGCGCAACAGGCGCTGAGCGTTTCGGAGGCGCCACAACCACCGGTTTCACTTTTGAGCTGGATGCCGGCACTACATCTTCCGGAACCGGAACCACAGGCTCACTCTTCTCGACGGGCGGACGAACCGCGGGCAGTGCCGGTGCCTTGGCTGCGTTGGGCACCGAGGCTTGCGCCTGATTCTGATTCTCATCAACCACTAAACGCCAACCCAACCACAACGCTGAGCAAGCGATCAACGCCGCCGCTATCCAAAGCAAGCTCTTAGTCTTCGGCCGGGCCGGACCTGGAACCACCCCGACGCTCAGCTTCGTCTGCTCCGTGTGGCCTTCCTCATTCGGTAGTGTATTCAGCACCTCGCGCACGAGCGAACCCAACAGCAGGTGCTCGCTCGGGCGACGATCGACATCGGTTGTTTCGCCATCCATCCCGCCAAGCTCCGGACCCTTGATCGCCGTAAGGATCTCGTCGAGCCGCACCGGGCTGATCGGTAGGGTCTGCTCCTCTTCGGTGGTCGGCCGGGTTGCGCTGGCAGGGCGCGTTGGAGAGCGTTCGGCTTGTGGTGGGAAGGGTTCCGAGGAAGCAGCCGAGGATGAAGGCTCCCGTTCCAAGGCATCGAGCAGCTCGCTTGCCATTTCGACTTCGGAGGCTGGCTCAGGCGCACGCTGTATCGGAGGCCCAGCGGCAATCGAGGGCTCGATCGCTTCGACCTCGGAATGGGAAACCATCTGGGAAGCACGCAGCACATCCGCAGGCTTGGGTGGTGCCATCCCGAGAATCGTGCGCCTCGCAGGCTTCCCAGCTACGGCTGCGTCTCGAACCGGGGGCGCGGGAGGCGTCGCAAGCGGCTTGGCGAGTTGCGCTGTTGCCACGGTGACAGCGGTTGGCGGAGCAGGGGATTGGTTGTCGGTACCGCAACGCCCAATCAACTTCTCCCGAGCCAGGATGGCGTTGCCGGCCAACTCCTTCAAAAAGGCCTGCACCTCATCCACCCCAAGCGACACCTCGGTCGCGTCGATAGCAGCGCTCATTTCGGCGAAACTGCCGAAGCGTTTCTCGGGCTCCCGATTGAGGGCGCGCGAAACAACCGCGGAAACCTGGGGGGAAATCCGCTTCCCTCCCGGGAGCTTGAAGCCACTCAGCTCCACGATCTCAAGGGTTTCGAGCCGTGCCAGGACCGTCAGCCGGGTTGCACCCGTGAACAATCTGCGTCCTCCGGTTAACATCTCCCACAAGAGCACGCCCACGCTGAAGATATCCGCCGCTCGACTCAAGCCGCCTGCAATCGACTCAGGCGCTTGGTACGCGACGGCATCCACAGCTTCTGCTGCCAAACCCTCCGCCTGTATTTGTCCCGACAAACAGGGGTCGATGAGCAAAGCCAGCCCGCTCTGTTCCACCAACACGCTATCGGGGCAGATCCCCCCGGACATGCTAATACCTTGCGCCTCAGAGTGGCTCAGGGCACCCAGCAAATCCTTGGCTATCTTGAGCGCCACCGCAGCGGGGAAAGGCTTGCGTAGGAAATTTGAGAGACGCAGCAGCGACCGCAACAACTCACCTTGAGCAAAGTCAGTCGCGACTACAAGCTCTGTTCCAAGCTGAGCCACTTCCCGAACACGACCGATGTTGGGGTGCACCAACCGTGTTGCGCGGCTTGCAGCATCGACCAAGCGCTGAAGTTGGACAGCCTCGACCGCTGCTGTTGGCAGCCGTCTCAAGCAGTAGAGTGCGTCGCCAGGTCCGCGGACAGCCCACAAGCTACCCAAGTGCGACTTCCCTAGCTCAACAACGAGCTGATAACGCCCTAAAGAGCGTGCGGTGGAAGCTACCGGGGCGGCCATTGGGGAACGCCTAGGTTAGCCGAATTGTTAGCGAATTGTTGGCCGAGACGAACACGCCCCCACCGAGTGGCTGGTTTTTGGGACTTGCCATCGGCCGGGACCGGGTGGAAAAGGGTGCGCGTCCGGTGGGTTCAGTAGCCGGACGTGTAGGCTTGAGGAGAGGGCCACCACCACCGTGGAAGAAGAGCGGGAACGAGTATTGCTTGAGTTGCTAGGCGTAGCGGCGCTGACAGCCGATAGCGACGGGCAGATCCGTTATGTCAACCACGCAGCCGAAACAGCCTTCGGTAGGGACGCAAGCGAGCTTCTCGGAGCTTCGCTGGAACAGACGATATTGCCAACCCCGAGCACAGAACCCGTGGCCGCCAGGTTGAAGCAAGCAGCCAGCTCAGGCCAAGCGCTGGTTTGGAAAGCTTTATCCGGAACCAAGCTGCTTTTCCGGGTAGTCCATCTCGGCAATCCAGAACGCTACGTACTCCTAGGCGTAGAAGACTCCCCACACCCCGCAACGCGGTCTACAGATCTCGGGTTACCAACGCCAAGTTTCGTCGCCAGCATCCTTCACGAAATCTCCAACCCGCTGACCTACACATTGGCCAGTCTCGAAGGCGCCCTCAGAAAAATCGAAGAGTTGCCTGAAGACACACTCACCCCTCCATTCCCGACCGTTCTTGGCTATATTCGAAGTGCCCACGAGGGGGCAAGCCGCATGCAAAGCATCGTAAAAAAAGTAACTACGGCAGGGGACTCTGGAGTTTCCTGGCCCGCAGAATCCGAGCTGACGTTAGTTTTGGATCATGCGCTGCTGCTCGCGTGGAACGAGCTGCGTCATGCCGTCACCGTCATCAAACGCTACACCGCGTTGCCTCGTGTGATGGGTGATCAACATGCGCTCACGCGTGCCGTCGCTGAACTTTTGGCAATCGCAGGCGAGGAGTATCGGCAAGCCGGGTCCACCGAGCTTTCGCTTTCCGTGAAGCGGCACGGAGAGACGGCAAGCGTGGAAATCGTCAACGAAACGCCTGTTTCGGGAGCCCACGTTTGGGGAACGATCGACGAAGGGCGGCTCCAATTTGCGCGCGACGCTATTTCGGCGACGGGGGGCAACTTGCGGCTAACGCAGCGCGCTTCTGGCGGCCAACGCTGTTACGAATTGGATCTACCGCTAGCCGAAGCGGCTCGCCGCTCAAGCCCCGCCAGCTCATCGGCTGTGCGCACGCTCTCAGCTCGAGTGCTGTTCATTGATGATGAAGCACTGCTCGCGGAAACACTCCAACTTGCCTTCGGTAGCGACCACGATGTCCAGGCGGTAACGAGCGCCAAGGGTGCGATTGCCTTGCTCGAACGCGACCGCGACTTCGATCTCATCCTTTGTGACTTAATGATGCCAGAACAAACCGGCGCGGCGGTTTTCGCGCGCATCAAAGAGCTAGCCCCCGAGCTCGCACCGCGCTTCGTGCTGATGACGGGTGGCGCTTTCACGCCAGCAACTCAGAAGTTCCTGGAGCAATTTCAGGGGCTCACCCTAGAAAAGCCCTTTCAAGTTCAAGACGTTGAGGCGCTCATTGTGCAATTTTTGGCGCTTCGCAAGCGCCATTAGCGCCGTACGGTGAGAATCTGGTGCGATTCTATACCTAGGCTTTATTCCCTAGAGCTCAACCTTGTGCCCAGGCACTGGGAGCTGCTCCAGGAGGATCGTAGCTTCTGGTTTCACGTTCGTTAGGGTCTGCGCGGAAGCCGCCAGGTCAAACAAGAGGCCCCAGCCAAGCCCCTCCGGAGCGGCAATATACAAGCGCTTGTCTTCCTTGCACCCTTTGAGAAAGCGTTCGAGCGTCTCGCTCGTCATGCTGAGATCAGGGCCACCTAAGCCGTGGGTTCGCTTGCTGGCAACTCCTCCCGAAAGCTTCCAAACGGCCGTGCCACGATCCTCCAGAATCATCGCCACAGGAGTGCAAGCGGTCGGTTGTGCCGCGCGTTTTTGGGGCACAAATCTGAGCTCCGAGGGATACTCCTTGCGCGTCTCGGTGCGGATCAACACAGAAGCCACACCGAGCTCACCGAGCTCACCGAGGTAGTACGTGACCAGCCGGATGCTCGCTTTTCTGTCCACTAAGAGCGGGACATCTTTGCCGGTCAGAAATTCCTTATATTCGGTAAGCTCGGCACGTAGGTTCGCGCGGTCCCGCTCCTCTTTGATCACGACCCGCGAGTAACCAACGCGCGGGCTAATGTCGTCGAGTGCTAGCTCAGGCGGGCCCTTCACCTTCGCCGCTACTGGCTCGGCTTCCTCCACCTTCGGTGCTTTTTCCAAAGCTGCGGGCTTCGACTGCTGGTCGGATTTCGATTCCTCACAGCCAAAGCAAAGCCCAAGAGCGCACACCCATAAAAGCCAGTTATTCCGCCTCACCGGCGGCATCATGACGCGACGGGCCGAGAGATCAAGCCACGTGCCGAAAGGCGCTCGCGCTCAGCCCCATTTTTGGCTAGGAGCCGCAAGACTTGTGAGCCGCAGCCAGCCCCGATGACCCCGCCCTCCTCCCAGTCGCTGTCGCCGCGAGCCTGGGCCATCATTGTTTGGCTTTCTGCCATCTTCATCAACGTGAATGTCTCGGGGGTGGTGGTTCTGCTGGAGCAGCAGTGGCTCATCGCACACGGGGTGAGCGCACGGGTCCTGAAAGACCTTGAAAATTCACCGCTCACCACCGATCCTAAGTGGCTCATTGTTAACGCTAGTGCCGTTCAACTGGCGCTTTTGCTCTGCGGGATTGGCTGGTTGTGGTACTTCGGCCTGCCGGATTCTCTACCCTTCAAGCGTGTGCCGACCCGCGCCTGGGTTGGCACCTTTCTCGTGTCACTTGGGGCTCTGCCAATCGGAGGCGCCGCAGAGGAGCTGGTGCGGCGAACCATGGGCCAAGAACTCACGACGGGACTCCTCATTGTAAGGATCGCGAACAAGAGTTCTGTGCTAGAGCTTTTAGGCTTGCTGCTCTCGGTCGCTGTGCTCCCCGGCATCGCCGAAGAAATATTGTTCCGCGGCGTCATCACCCGCCAACTCTCACGGTATTCGAAACTGGAGGTGCTCGTGCTGCCGAGCGTGCTGTTTGGCTTGGCACATCTCGAGCCTGCGCAAGCGGCTGGCACCATGATTCTTGGGCTGGCGTTCGGCTTCGCACGCCTCGCCACTGGCTCAATTCTGCCAGCTGTGGCCGCGCATATTCTGAACAATGGCCTGGTTCTCAGCTTGGCCTTCCTGAGCCAGGAGGAACCCACCCCAGAATCCGGTATTGAATGGCCCATGCTGTTGATTGCCGCAAGCGTTGCAGCGAGTGGTGTCAGCCTCCTCACGCGACCGCCACTTCAGAGCTGAGGCTTCATCGATGAGGAGAGCTGCATGCGCCGAATTCTAAAGGGGGTGACCCGTCGCCTGATCCACGCGGCGGCGAGCGCAATTGATGAGGCGGCCACCATTGCCGTTAGCCGAGATACGCTACGGGTCCGCGCCCGAAGCTCAACTGGGGCGCGGTTAACCCAGATCTTTGATTTCGCGGACGAATGGCAACGCGTTGAAAGCACGTTTGATTTTGCACCGTTTGTCCCAATATCTCCCCTCCTGACGCAGACGGCAGCAGGCCAATTGGATGCCGTTTGGCCCAGCGAGTACTCGCCGTTCTTTGAAGACCTCGCTCCCACACTTTCAGCATCCCAGAACCAGACGGCCGCCGCGCGCTTCTTTGGGTTTGATCCAAAGCGCCCAACTATCGTGATTGTTCATGGTTATTTGGCTGGCCAATACGCTCTGGAGCAAAAGATTTGGCCACTCGCGTGGCTCAGCGAGCTTGGACTCAACGTTGTGCTTTTCACGTTGCCCTTTCATGGAGTTCGCCTCGGCAAGGGTGAACGCCGCGGATTTCCGACGAAATTGCCACGAGAAAATATCGAAGGTCTCAGGCAAGCGGTCTTCGATCTCGGCAATCTAATACGTTGGCTACGTGCATCCAGCCCAGCAAAAGTCGGCGTTGCCGGCATGAGCCTTGGTTCCTATGTGAGCGCACTCCTCGCAACCATTTCTGGTGAGCTCGATTTCCTGGTCACCTGGGTGCCGCTGGCCTCCTTTGCTGATTTTGCGCTAGAGCAGCATCAGCTTGGCGATGATTTCCAAACGCGGTCCCAGGCGCACCAAACGCTCACCCAGATCTATTCCAAAGTATCTCCGCTAGAGCGCCCGCCGGTGCTCGAACGGGGACGCACGTTGGTGATCGGCGCCCGCGCGGATCGCATCACGCCCATCACTCATGCCCAACGTTTGGCGCGACATTTTCAGGCGCCTTTGCACAGTGTTCCCGGCGGGCACCTGCTGCAATTTGGCCGGAGCGATGGCTTTCGCGTGATGCAAGACTTCCTGAAGCAAGCCGGAGTGATTTAATGGCGCTCAGGGCTGGCTTGCTTCAGCCGAAACTGATGCCCTGGCGCAACGCGGGCTATCAAGCACAACAGTAACTCCCTGGTTACTCGGCACGAGCGCGTTGTAGAGCTTCGTGAGCGCGGGCTCACCCATAAAAATGTCCACGTGGTTACCCACCACTCGCACTCCACGATCCTGCGCGATGAAGCAGCCATCGTGTTTGGCGTGCCCTTCGAGACCGCGCGGGGCTCCGGCGAATTCTGGGATGTAGATGGCCGTACCTAGGGGAATAATACTCGAGTCTACAGCCACCGTGAGGAGCGGCGTGATCGGTCGCCCTGTGGCGCCTCTGCCCCAGGGGAAGGCTTCAGGGCGAAGCGCTTCATAGCAAATCCGCTGCGCACTCTTTGGGCATACTTCTGCGCATGCGCAATCGCGCTTGGCAAAACTCACCGTCTGGCCCGAGGCCAACCTCCCGCTACCCTGCACACACAGCGTGTCGTGAAAGGCTTTGCTCACTTCGGCGATTGACTTGCACTCGGCGTCTTTGAGGACCGAGCGCGGAGTGCCCCGAGCCTCAAACTGCCGCTCGCTTGGAAAGTCGTAATAGGTGTTGCGAAAAGTACCCAGCACGCGCCCATCGATGGGACGCACCGATAGCCTCGACCGCCCACCCCCGCGCAACTCGGCCACTTCAGAAGGGCCATCCGTACCGCCAATTGAGCGAACGCGGTAGTGCTGAGCCCGCTCAGGCGTCCGCCGAGCGTTGCTCACAAGGTCCACCTGTTGAGCAGAAGCCGCCACGCCATGCGCATCCGCATCCACGGCATTCGGCTCCATTGTCCACGCGGCCCCACCACTGTGGCAGCCCATAACCATCGAGCCTCCAAAGCCGATCCACCAACGCCAGGCCCCGCATGGCCTCATCCTCATGTGCGCTTCCTTTGCAGCTTCAGACTCTCGCTGGGAGAAATACACTCCGAAGCCAGATTGCCCGTGATCTGCGGCATCAGCTTCAAAGTATGCTCAATAAAATGCTCTCGGATCGGCTCGGCAACATGAAATTCCGCCAACGTTTCCTTGAGGATTTGCAGCCTACGCATGAATTGGCCACCCATGATTCGATGCGGGGCGTGCGCCTCCGTCAGTGCCCTGCCCGTGTACACGATATCCGCCCCCAAGTGCCGAGCAGCAAACTCGACTTCCCGTTGAATCAGCCGTTCATGGTCCACATCACGGAAGAAAAACCCGATCATCACATCATCCACGATGCGCTCAACGAATCGGGTCATGATACGCCTGAGCACTGGCTCTCCACCCAACTGCTCAAAAAGAGATAGCTCCGGCTCCGCCACCCGTGGAACCTACCACTTTCTTCAGCGGAAGCTCAAATCCGAGCTTGTGCTGAGTCCTACCAAACGACGCTCGCAACCAGCGGAAGCCGCCGACTGCTCGTTCCCGCGTGGATCCGAAACTCGCCGGGCTCAACCACCCAGCCCGGAACGGAGTCATCCCAGAATGCGAAGGCGCGCTTCGGGAGCTGAAAGCTTAGCCGCTGGCTCTGCCCCGCTCCAAGGCGCACTTTCTCAAACCCTTTGAGTTCACGCGGCGGACGGATCACAGAAGCTTCCACGTCTTCCACGTACAACTGCACCACCTCGGCACCCGGCCTTGTGCCTGTATTGGTCAGAGTGACACTGACGGCGAGCGTGTGTTCGCCGCTATTCTGAAGCTCAAGCTGCGAGAGGTCGAACGTCGTGTAGCTCTCACCGTGACCGAATGGGAAGAGCGGTTCGATACCCTTCGCATCGTGCCAGCGATAGCCCACCAAGACACCTTCCGGATAGTCAGACGCCTCACTGTGATAATCATCGAGCGCGATCACTGAATTGTCCGCCAAGCGTTTGGGAATTGAAAATGGCAGCTTGCCTGAAGGATTGATGTCGCCGAACAACACATCCGCAAGCACGTTCCCGATCTCCATGCCGCCATACCAACCCCACACCACACTTCGCGCCTGCGCTAACCACGGCATCGCCACCGGCGAGCCAGCGATCAGGACCACAGCGGTATTGGGATTGCAGGCGAGCACCTGCTCGATCAGTTCATCTTGGCCGCCAGGCAAGCCATACGCATTGCGGTCCTTCCCCTCCGTATCGTGAAAATGGTTGAGGCCTCCAACAATGACCACGGCGTCAGCCCGCTTGGCGAGCGCCACCGCAGCTTCTAATCCTTGGCTTTCGAACCGCCCGGGATCCCCGGGAGTTCGCCACCCGAAGCGAACCCGTTCGCCGGCAACACTATTCAGGCACTCCAGGCGCAGCCGGTAGGGTACCCCGGGAGACAACTGCACTTTCACTTCTACAGCTCGCTCTTCGAGCTCACGTTCGCTCTCAAGCTTCAACTCTTCGTTGATCAGAAAACGCAGCGCACCCGCTCCAGATGCCGCGAAGCTGTACTCGCCCGCGTCTGACACCATTATTTCCGCTGTAAAAAGCAGGCTTTTCGGACTCTCCCCCGTGGAGGGCACCTCTTGTTCACCTTGCACGCGAACTTCCTCGACAAAGATCTCGTGCACCGGTGTCCCTTCTAGGTTCGCATTCGCGTAGCCGAACTTCTTCCAGCCTTTGACACCCGAACCGGGATCCGCAGACACCAAGGCCGCACCCGGAATGCTCTCAAACGCGAAGCCTGTGTCCGGGTAACCGCGCAGATGGACAATCTCCACGGAAGCTCCCAGCCTGTTCTTCAAGCCCGCAAGCGGGCTCACCTCGTACACGGGCCGCACCCCGGAACTGTTCCCGCCCTCCGCATGCAGCCGATCCGCATTATCGCCGAGTACGGCCAACGTCTTGATCGACTTCTTGAACGGCAAAAGCTGCCCTTCATTCTTCAGTAGCACCACGGCTTCCGCGGCAACGTCGTAAGCTGCCTGTTGATGGGCACCCGTGTTTCGCGCGCCCACCTTGCGCTGGCTATCAAAGATGCCAACCGCAAACATGACCCGTAGCACTCGGCTCACTTTGTCGTTGAGCTCAAGGGTGCCATACGTGCCCTCCAAGATCGCCTGCCGATACGGCTTGGCCAGATAGTAGTCCTCAAAGTCTGCATTGGTGCCCATCTCGATATCCAAACCAAAGCGCACCGATTCATGGGTGCTGGTGGCGCCCGCCCAATCCGAGATAAACGCCCCAGAAAAACCCCATTCCCGCTTCAGCACATCGCACACCAAATATTTCTGATGGCACGCCTGCTGGCCTCGCACCTGGTTGTAAGCACCCATCACCGTTAAGCTGGCGCCCACTTGTGTCGCCGCCTCGAAGGCCGGCAGATAGATCTCACGCAGGGCTCGCTCATCCAAACGCGCGTCAACACGCATGCGATTGAGTTCTTGGCTGTTGCAGGCAAAGTGCTTGATGCAAGCGGCGGTATCTTCCGCCTGAATCGCCTGCACGGCGGGCACCGCGATTTCCGCGGCTAAGAACGGATCCTCGGTGTAATATTCGAAATTTCTGCCACAGAGTGGATAACGAATGATGTTGAAGCCGGGCCCGAGAATCACATCCTTGCCACGCGCGCGAGCCTCGGCTCCGAGTACGCTTCCCGCTTGCTTGGCGCAGTTTCGATTCCAGGTTGCGGCTTGGGCTGTTCCCGTGGGCAAGTAGGTGCAGAGATCATCGCAGCCTTCCAAGAAGGCCCAGCTATCGCGGGCAATCTCGCGCCGCACTCCGTGCGGCCCGTCCGACATCGTGAATTCCGGAATGCCTAAGCGCGGCACGGGAGCGATCGTGAATTTAGAATTCGCGTGGACGAATCCGATTTTTTCTTCGAGCGTGAGCTCCGTCAGCAAGAACGCGATTTTCTTTTCAACTAGCTCACCAGAGCGCTCAGACGTTCTCAGGTGTGCCGCAGGTTCGTGACTCATGCGCGCGTCTTACTTCAGTTTGCGCGACAGGCAAAACCTCCACTGGCCAGCAGCTGATTTCGGTCCCAAGTCGGCCCCATTGCGTCCCCGCAGCAGAGCCGCGATCACTCAGCTCTAGGCGCGATCAGTGAGCTCGCAGCAGAGGGATGAATTCGCCACTCCGAGTTTCGACCTTCGTTTGCCCCCTCTCGCCTCGCGCTGAATGCACTCGGCGTGTCTCCCCCAGGCCATCGCTTTGCTCTGGCGGGGGCGACCGCGCGAACCTTTCCGTGTTGGCAACACGCGGAATCCATCTGCGACAGGGCACGCGCGTTTGACCACACCAGCTAGAACGTTCACGGCGTCACACCCCCAAACGCTGCAACGGCAGTGTTCAATTCCGCTCTAGATTGCTGCCTGCGCAAGCAATCTGGAAATATCGGTTCGTACCATCACGAGACACACGGCATCGTTCTGACAGAACCACACCACCAGTGACGTTTTGTTGCTGAGATTTGGCGCGCAGTGGCCTGGCGCTACGACCGAATGCGGCGCACGATCATGGCCCACGCCTGAGCTCAGTCTCGCAGTGCTGTTCCAGACTATCTCTGCATCAGATGAGCAATCTCATGGTCAAGAATTCGGCATTCCAGGGTGAATCACCTTTACGAACGCGAAGACCCGTGAGGCTGGAGCGGCTAAGGGGCTGCCTTTTCGGCTTTCTTCCGGCCTTTCTAGCCGCAAGCTGCAGTAGCTCCGCTGGAACCGAACGCCGTGATGGCCCAGGAAGAGCGAGCGGCACTGGCGGAGTCAGCGCGGTGAGTAGCGGCGATGCTCCGAGCAATGCCGGCGGCGTGCACTCCTCGAACGGCGACGGAAGCTTAGTTACTGCGGGTGGTTCACGACCGACCCCTGCTGTCGGCGGAACCAACACTGGCGGAACCAACACTGGCGGAACCAACACTGGCGCAACCAACACTGGCGCAACCAACACTGGCGCAACCAACACTGGCGGAACCAACCCCGATTTAGGTGTCCCCCCGATTCCTGGTTCTAGTTGTGCAGGTTTAGCGCCTCATTGTGGACCCGCCGAAAACGAGGATTGCTGCGCGAGCCCACTCCTACCTGGCGGCATGTTCCACCGCGGCGAAATCAACGACAACGGCGCGCCAGCAACGCTCAGTGCGTTTCGTTTGGATCGGTTCGAAACAACTGTTGGAAGGTATCGAAACTTCGTGATTGCCTACGATGCATGGCGCATGGCCGGTCACCCCGCGGCGGGTGAAGGTGGGCACCCGCATACACCGGGAACTGGCTGGGACCCAAGTTGGAATAGCAGGCTCGCGGTTGGTGCACCGAATGCGGCAACGCTCAGTCAGAAGCTCGCCTGTGCCCCCGGGCAAAGCACCTGGTCGGACGCGCCAGGTGCGAACGAGACCCGGCCAATCAACTGTGTGACCTGGCTTGAAGCTGAGGCCTTCTGCATCTGGGATGGTGGGTTCATTCCGACCGAGGCGCAGTTCAACTACGCACAAACCGGTGGCGACGAGCGTCGGTATTTGCCGTGGTCTTCGCCGCCCAGCGCTGAACAATACGACCGGAAATACGCGAGCTACGAGTGCTCGTTTGTGGGCTCGCTCGATAGCTGCCTCTTCAAGGTTGGCGCCCATCCGCTAGGAGATGGAAGATTTGGCCAGGCCGATATCGGAGGCAACGTCTGGGAATGGACGTTCGATTTCGAACTAGAGTACCCCGTTCCCTGCCAGGATTGTTCCAACACGGTGGATGCTGCCAGCGAGGGCCGCATCGTACGCGGTGGAGGCTGGCCCAATGGCTCGAGCGGCATGCGCGCAGGCTATCGCGTCGGCCAGAATCCGGAGACGACGTACGGCGCCGGCATCGGGTTTCGTTGCGCACGAAAACCCTGAACCGAGCACCGGGCGCATTCCTTCTATTCTCCCAGCCGAATTTTCGCCTCGCCGCTGCGTGGGTCGAGACTGAAGGCCTCTTGCCACTCACGCACTGCCGCGTTTCGATCGCCAGTGCGCAGCAGGGCATCACCGTAGACGAGTCGCGCGCGTGCATCTTCGGGTGCAATCTGCGTGGCACGTCGTGCCCATTCTGCGGCGAGCAAGTTGTTGCCTCGATAAAGGTGAGCGCGGGCCATGCCAAGGTTGGCCCCCAAATCTTGGTCAAAGAACGCCAATGTTCGCCAAAAGAACCTCTCGGCACGCGAATAGTCCTTGTTGCGCACGGAGGCCGCGCCCTCGCTCACGGCGCGGCTCGTCAGCTTGGCAACCCCGACTGAATCGTGGTCGGTGATCCCGGCCGCATCCAGCCAAGCCTGGCGAGCGCCAGCCAAGTCACCGCTTGTGATGAGCGCGTCTCCCAGCAGACCCTTCGCACGCGCAGGCTCAGCCTGGAGTTCAAGCGCACGTCTGGCAACGCTTGCGGCAAACTTGCCATCTCCGCGCAACACCAGCAGCTGCGCGAGCGCGAGCTGCGCCTTGGGGTTTTCGGGATCGAGCGCAATGGCCTGGCAGAAGGCCGCTTGAGCATCCTCCACATTGCCAAAAACCAAGAGCTTATGACCCAGACGGAGCGCCCCCGCGGCGTCCATGGGAGGAGCACCACGCGATGGTTTGACGGATTTTTCCAGGTCTTCACAGGTCGGCGTGGAGCTGGGCTTTGGGAGCGGCAAGGCGCCCAGGATGGCCGCGGGCTCAGCGACGGCAGGCTTGGTAGTGGCCGCTGCGATCGAGGGGTCTGCAACCACGGCTCTTTCCGGTCTCGCTGGCACCGCAGGCTGAGACAGTTTCTGATTAACTTCTCCGGCTGCGAGACCCTCCACGGCGCGCACATCGCCGGTTTTAGCTGATGGGCCACTCAAGTGCTTCGCCACAACCACACCAATTCCAACAACCAGGGCCACCTGAACGCAGGCGAGGGCCGCGAGCATGATCCAAGCACGCCAGCCCAACGCTGGATTTTTCTGGGCTTTTGGCCGCAGAGTGACAGCCTGCAGCAGATCGTGCTCGGAAAACGCATCGGAGCGCACCGTACTCGGCACGCTGACGGGCGGGTTGGCTGCTTTGACCGAACTCGGCGGGCCAGCAACGGGAAAATCTGGCACCTTTGCCGGCCCCGGGAGCGAGGCGAGCGCGGGCTCAACCGAACGCGAGGGAGCAGGTATCGATGGCGCAATCGGCGGCGGCTCCGCCTCCGCGAGATTGATCGCCACATCAACCGTGGCCATGAGGTTAGCCTGAGACGCTGCGCCTATTGGTTCCACATGCACGCGACCCGAACTCAGAACCAGAAAAGCCGCAAGCGCCAGGGGCCCCGACAGCTCCTTGGCCACAGGACTCACCACCTGGGCCGTAGCGCCGACGATCAAGCCCTCAGCCAGATCAATGCTGACGTTGAGGCGTGGATTGTAGACACTCAGCCGAAGCGCCTGCGGGCAAACCGCTAGCGCCTTGAGCAACCGCGCGGGGCCAGTCGTTTCAAGCCGAGTGTCGAATCCCTTGCCGCCCGTGGCGCGTTCCAAGAGCGAACGTTCCGGCTCCACGAGTGCGGCAAGCGTGCCAGAAACCTGGTCAACGATCGGAGCATCGCCCTGATCTTCAAAAAGCTCCTCCCAACGTAACACCAACAAAGATGCCCAACGTAGCCGAGTGTCTCGTCGCATTCGACGAATCAGCTCATAGCCAGCCCCCTTCAGCTGAGTCTCTCCGATCAGGAGCACCGCAGGATCGAGTTGCCTGAGTTTAGCAAGCCTTGCCTCAGTCGGGGCGAGGTCCGTCACGAAGACTTTGGCCCCGTGGCTTCGGAGTTCCTGGGCCACCGCATCAGCACGTGCGGCGTCATCATCCGCCAAGGCCAAACGCAACCCCCTCACGTCGGCGGCAGCGCGCGGCGAATCACCGCCGAGCAAGCCCAGCGTCCCGCCGGCACGTTCGTCAAACTCGTAGGTCAATGGCTCCGCCGATACGACGTGGGTGCGCACCCGCTGCACGAAATCATCGACGAAGTCAGCGAGTAGCTTCCCGCCACCCAACATCAACCGAATCGCTTGTTCGGGTGGAGCCTTAGCGGCCTGCACGCTCAAGATCCCAGTTCGGAGTTCTGATCTCAAGGCATCCACGAACTCCTCAAGCGTGGCCTCGCCGACCATGTGTGGACTGTCCGTGCCACGATCTGGGATTTCTTTCGCAAGGCGAGCCACTTTCTCCGCAATCGCATCGATGCTCGCCGAGCGTGGGATAACGGCGGTCGCCCCGTGACGAAACGCTTGGAGCCGCGCATTGAGCGCCATGTTGTCGTCGATCAGCGCAACCGGCACCACCGAGCTTTGCGGAGAAGCCGCCAGCTTTTCAAGTGTGACGCGGCCCCAGTCTTTCGCGGCTTCGCCGAGCAACAGGATCAGATCAGGCGCCGCTGCCACCACCGCATCCACCACCGAGGGGGCGTCCGCCGATTCGACAAACACGCCATGCCGAGCGAGCGCGATTTTGAGACCAGGGAGGATGGCGTCATCGGTACCAATCGCCAGCACTGCAGGTTCTACTTGAGCGCGGGGAGTTGCGCGCGCGACGGCTGCCAGCGTGGCTAAAGCGAGCGCCGGCGCTGCGCGTAGCGGTTTAGTGAGGGGCTGCGTGGCTCCAAGTGGCTTGACTGCTAAGGGCCGCGCCGTGGTCTCTGACCCGGTGTTGCTGCGGAGCGTGGAGGCCCGCCCATTGGCCGTAACCAGCCCACCTGCTTTGGCCAATGGGACGTTAGCCTGAGACGCCGTTTTGCCCCCCGGTCCCAAGATGGAGGCCGCCAGCTTGGGCGGTAAGCCGATCCCAACGCGCGTCTTGCCAGCGACACGCCCATCCGAGCCCGGCCCCGGAGGTGAAGGGGGCAAGCCCGCTTTCTTTGATTGCCCAGGTTCGTCCATGGATCGTAAGGATCCCTACGGACCGCCAGCGGGCCGGATTAGCCAGAGTGCAAGGCCTTGGGACGATCGCCTAGCGACCCCAAAAATAGAGCAGCAGCTGAACAATCCAGGTGAGCGCGATTGCCACCAACATTGCGTTCACCACGGCATCGAACCAGATCCGGAGGACCTTCATTTGTGGCTTGAAAAATAGCTTTCCGACGAGAAGTACCCCAAATAACAGCGCCAGCAGCTTTCCAAGCACCTTCGCAGTCTACTCCCGCTTCCGGCGAAAAGGCGATTCTACTGCTAGCATAGCCAAGCTGCCCCGAGGGCTCAGCCAGCTCCGGTTGCCAATCAGCGAGCCAGGCTGCACGCTTGCGGCCGCGTGCACAGGGGAACACTTGCCATCCTTGTCGGTTTTGCCACCTCACTCTTTGGGTGCGCAGCGCAGAGCGTGGGAAACACCGCGCCGCTCTCGTCAACCGCAAGCTCCCCAATCCGGTTCGACTCGAACTCGCTCAGACTGACGCACTCAGAGCGTCTCTTGGCTCGGTTTGACCTACTAGGAATTACTGCCGGGCAGGTCGAAGCCGTGACTGTGCGCGACTGCCCTGTCGGCGAGAACTCACTCAAGCTCAGCACGAATATTCGAACGAGTGGTCTGGCGCGCCTTGTGCGCAGCGTGCAAGCAGAAGCTCACACGACGGTGCGGGCAGCGGACGCGTCACCCACCAAGAGCTTTTTCGAGATCGTCGATGGCGAATCCCGCGTCACTTACGACGTTGATTTTTCGCAAGGATCTTTTCACTATTTTCGCACAAAACAGACAGGCGAGACCCGCGAGGAGACGATTTCAGTTCCCGACGGCTTGCCGGCACATGATCTACAGACTGCGATCCTATTGCTTCGATCTTGGCGGCCAAAGGTTGGAGCCGCAGGATATTTTTATGTTGTTTCTGGGCGTTTCTTACTGAAAGTGGACATGATCTACCACGGACTCGACGTGGTCACGATCGATGGCGCGCCTCGGCCTGCTGTGCGAGTGGAGGGTCAAGCCGTCAGGATCGGAGAACTTCCGGAAGAGAACCGCGAAAAACGGAAGGTTCAGATCTGGTTTTCAGACGATGCTCGTCACGTACCCTTGCGCATCTCCGCTGAGTCGCGCTGGGGACCCATCATCTTTGATTTGTTGCAATATGATCCGCGCGCGAACGCTGCCTGCTCTCCCGATAGTTCGGAAGCTGCCCCCGTGAGCTCGCCAAAATCAGCAGAAAACTTGTAGAATTCCCCATGCTCGAGCCTAGGATGCTGGACGCCCATGCCCTCTCCTTTCCGAGCCCGAGCAGCGCTTCGCACGACTCAGTTGCGGTCGGCGTCAAGGCTCGTGTCGGTGAGCTGTGCTCTGCTGTTGGGAGTACTGGCGTGCGACTCATTCGACAGCGATGCGCCCAGCCTCGCCCAGAATCGCGAGCAGCAGCGGCGCCTGCTGCCTGGGAAGTTCTTCCCTGTGATCTCCGAAAAGAACGCTTCGGGTGTGCTGGGCGAGCGCATTTCCAGAAACTCCGAGGGATTCAAACGGTTAGTCCGTGGCGATCCGACCGAGCTTGTCTTCAAGGACGAAGAAGGCACAGGCGCAGACCTCGTGATGTCTCCACGCTTGCGCGATCGGCTCATGCGGCTTTCCGAGCTGGTCGAAACCGAGTGGCCGGGAACCCGAGTGCGCATCACTGAGGCCTGGGATGAACAGAACGAACACGGCCTAGGGAGCTTGCACTACGCCGGACGCGCTGCCGACATCACGACATCCGAGCTGGGCAGTAGCAGGCTCTCACGACTCGCGGGCTTGGCTATCGCCGCGGGTTTCGATTGGGTCTACTACGAAGGTTCGCATGTGCACGTTTCGGTGAAATGAGCGCTTGAGCCACGCGGCCCCGATCACCCGCGTGATCGTCAACACATGCCACGGTCGCATGCCACTCTCTTCGTCGGCATAGACGGGGCGCACGGGCACCTCGATCACCCTGGAACCCGCAGCCGCCAGCATGGCCAGCAGGTCATTGGGGTAGCCGAAGCTTGGCCAAAGTTGATCGAGCGGAAGGCGTTCGAGTGTCTTCGCGGTTAGGGCGGTATAGCCGCACTGCGTGTCGCCCACGCGCAGGCCTGTTGCCAGGCGGGTGAGTGCTGACAAGTAGCGGCCTCCAACCCGCCGCAAGAGCGGCATCTCACGGAAGGCGGCGTGCTCGAAGCGATTGCCTTTCACGTAGTCAGCGCGCCCCTCCAGAATCGGTTGCACGATCCCAGCGAGATCCGAAGGATCCATCTGATTATCGCCGGCCATCACCACCAGAATGTCGGCCTGTGCTGCGAGCGCTGCGCGGTACCCTGTTGCGATCGCACCGCCCACCCCGATGTTCCAGGGATGCGTCAGCAACTGAATGCGTGGATCGGCGACGCCGAGCACGCGTTCTCGCGTCTCATCTCGACTGGCATCATCAACGACACAGATCGCATCCACCCACTCGGGTAAGCTCGACAAGGTGCGGACGATCAGCGCTTGCTCGTTAAAAGCGGGAACAATTACCGCTATTTTTGCGCCCATCCGCATAGCTCTACCTTCTTAACCCTGCCCACGATTCAAACGCAAGCCGTACTAAGCGCCTGCCTCCCCCCCTCTCAAAATCGAACACAAGGTAGTAAGCATGCTTACTACCTTACAAGAAACGAAAAGGGCAGCTCACCTGGCACGCCTGCGTCGCGGCCCGCAACCCACTCCATGTGGCCGCGTTGGCGCTCACGAGCTGGAATGCTAGCGTCGCCCCGTGATGCGCAAGCGAAGCTGGTTGATTGCAGGAGCCGTGGTGCTCGGAGTCGCGCTTCTCGTTGGCTATGAGGCGCTGAGTTATCCGAGCGATCGGACACCAACCGGCGCCTATCTTCGAATCGTCAAGGCCGTCAACACCGGCCGCCCTGAGGATTTCTTTGCGTACATCGAGACCAAGGCGGAGCACGCCTGTTACACGATACTCGCCTACCGAAAGAAGTCTTGGCAGCGGATTCAAGCCACTTTCCCGGAAGCAGAGCGGGCTCGCCTCGCGCCTGAGTATGCCCCATTTTCTGAAGCTCCCGATGGCGCAGATGTCTTCGCTCTCTACGCGCACCGCGAGGGTTGGCTCAACCGTTTGCGCCGCGATCTCTCGGGTGTCGCGCGCGTCGAACAAACAGGTGATCGCGCCAGCGTCGAGACAGCGCGGGGCACTCGCTACCCCTTTCGAGTCAGAAGTGAGAACGGCATCTGGGGCCTCACGCTCTACACTGCAACTCTCGTAGCCGAAGCAGAGCGTGCCGCAAGAGACGCGCTCCTGATCGAACACGCCGCTTCCGACTACGCGCGCGTCGCCGGAGCCCGTAAGCACTGAGCACCCATTTCAGTTGGCAGCCCGCACTTGACCCAGCCTGGGCTCAGCCTCCCAAAGGCATCCCGGCAGCCAGCATAGCCCGCGGGCATTTCCACAACATCCGCAAACCCAGCCGTTAGAAGCAACTCCAACGCAAGCTTCGAGCGCAGCCCAGACTGACACCCCACCACGATCCGCTCCGCCTTGGACAAGCAGGCGCACACTTTTTCAACGAAGCGCTCATCCACCCTGCTACCGAACCGACCCTCACCCAACAGCGGAACATTGACGGCTCCGGGAACATGTCCGTCGACGAACTCCAGCTCCGAACGCACATCAAGATAAACGTAGCCGTCTTTGAGAAGAGCCCAGACAACCTCTGGAGAATGCGCTTGTGTCAAGAGATGCCTCCCTGCCGAAGGATTATTGCAGAACCGCGCACAAGTATACTCGTCCTACACGATATCTGCTAAAGCTTCGCCACCTGTTGCACCGCCACCCCCTTGCTCAGCTCCCGTAATATGCCTCGTTCGCTTGATTCCAAGTCCATTCGTATAGTGCCTTTGGGAGGCCTCGGTGAAATTGGCATGAATTGCCTCGCGCTCGAACACGAACGAGGGATCTTGATCGTCGATTGCGGCTGCACCTTCCCGGC
Source organism: uncultured Polyangiaceae bacterium (assembly GCA_964609655.1). Lineage (GTDB taxonomy): Bacteria > Myxococcota_A > Polyangia > Polyangiales > Polyangiaceae > JBBRRP01. The sequence goes on from CAZSUA010000026.1 coordinate 27,615, forward strand.
GGATGATCACGGCATTGATCTGTTTCGCCCCGATTTCAGTTGGCTCACTGCGCGCGCCGATCGGATCTGCGGTGTGTTTCTCACGCACGGTCATGAAGACCATATCGGCGCTTTGCCTTACCTGATGGATGAGTTGCGAGTGCCCGTTTGGGGCTTGCCACACACCTTGGGGCTCGTAAGAAAACGGCTGACTGAATTTGATTTCGATGACGAGGATGTTGAGCTCATCGAAGTTCGCCCCGGCAAGGTGTACTCGGCGGGCCCATTTTCTGTAGAGCCGGTTGAGGTCGCGCATTCCATTATTGATGCCTGTGCGCTGTCGATCCGTTCGTCTCAGGGCACGATCTTCCACACGGGAGATTTCAGCTTCGACGAAGCTCCGCCTGCCGGGCCACCCTCGAATGCGGATCGCATGCGAGAGCTGGGTCGAGAAGGGGTCAGCCTGCTTCTGAGCGACAGTACGAATGTCGATGTGGAGGATCGGCGTGGTTCGGAAAAGATGGTGGGGGAAGCTCTGGAGCGCATCGTAGAAGCGGCTCCGGCACGCGTATTTGTGGCGCTTTTTGCCAGCAATATTCATCGGCTGTTGATGTTGGGCGACATTGCGCTGCGCACCGGCCGCAAGCTTTTCCTGATGGGGCGCAGTCTGAGCACCCAAGCAGAGCTGGCTCGGCGCCTGGGCGTCCTCAAGTGGCCGAGTGATCTCGTGTTGGGGCCGGATGCTGCCGCTGGTTGGCCACGTGAGAAGCTCTTAGTGTTGGCGGGAGGCACGCAGGCTGAGCGCTTTTCCGCGATGCAACGCCTCTCTCAAGGGCAGCACCCAGCAATGAAAATTGCGGAAGGCGATACCATCGTTTTTTCAAGCCGTGTGATCCCCGGCAACGAGCGTGCTGTCGCCACTCTGATGAATGATCTGACGCGGCTCGGCGCAACACTCAGAACCCCACTCAGCGATCCCGATGTGCACACGAGCGGTCACGCGAGCCGCCGTGAGCAGCGTCAGATGATCGAGCTCATTGAGCCTGAACACTTCCTGCCGGTGCACGGCACGCTCCGGCACATGAATCGCCACGCTGAAACTGCCCTCGATATGGGCGTTCCGAGCGCTGTGGTGGTCGAAAATGGTACGCCCGTCGTGCTCGGAGACGCAGGCTTTTCGAAAGAAGCGCTCATCTCTTACGGCAAGGTGGCGATTTCGCACCGGGGTGATGTGCTCGAGCCCGAGATCTTCGGGCGCCGCGAGGAGCTTGGCCGCGCTGGGGTCGCCTGCGTGGCGATCGCGCTCGATGCAACAGGGCGCATCGTTTCGGGGCCGGATGTCACGAGCTTGGGAGTGCCGTTAGTCGACGATGATGCGGCTGCCTTGCGATCCGTTGCCAGGGACATCGCGCTCAAGCTGAAGCCCAGCTACAAATCGAAGACCGAGCTCGAAGAGACCGTGCGGCGGACGGCTCGCCAGGCGCTTTCCAAGATCAGTGGGTATCGCCCCGAAGTCCAAGTGCAAGTGCTCTCGCTTCGTGGCTAATTCGGCGGCATAGATTGAGTGCCTTTTTTAGGTGAGGCGTAGTGGAAATTCAGCGCCGCGCCCGGGCTAAGGTTGAGTTCGAGGTTGCGCATCCGCAAGTGCTCCCAAACTTGTCCGTGCCCTCTCAAAGTCGAACATAGATAGTAAGCATGCTTACTATCTTCCAACGCACCAAAAGGGCCGCTCACCACGCACTCCTGCGGCGCGGCCCCGCTACCACAATCCCAGTCGTGCCCCACCCGCAGCGACCCCGGCAGCGACGGGGCGATGCCGGGGAGGGGCAGCTGCCGCGCTT
>CAZSUA010000027.1:0-28145 GCA_964609655.1 uncultured Polyangiaceae bacterium
GGGTAGGGCGGGGGTAGAGCCGGATCAGAAGTAGCCTTCGCGCTTCTTGGTTTCCATGGAGCCTTCTTCATCGCTATCGATCAGTCGGCCTTGGCGTTCCGAGTATTTGGTGAGCAGCATCTCTCGGATAATTTCGGGAAGCGTGGTCGCCGTCGATGGCAGGGCGCCTGTGAGCGGGTAACAGCCCAGCGTTCGGAAACGAACCATCTCAAGCTTGGGTGTCTCGCCGGGATGGAGCGGCATGCGCTCATCGTCCACCATCAAAAGCGTGCCATCCCGCTCCACAACCGGACGTTTCTCGGCGAAATACAGCGGAACTATCGGGATATTCTCGAGGTGGATGTAGAGCCAAATGTCGAGTTCGGTCCAATTGGAGAGCGGGAAAACGCGAATGCTTTCGCCTTTGGTCAGGCGGCTATTGTAAAGGCTCCAGAGCTCGGGCCGTTGGTTTTTGGGATCCCATTGCCCGTAGCGATCGCGGAAAGAGTAGATGCGCTCCTTCGCGCGGGATTTTTCTTCGTCCCTGCGGGCACCCCCGAAGGCAGCGTCGTAGCCGCCCGCACTCAGGGCTTGGAGTAGCGCGTGCGTCTTCATGACGGTCGTGTACTTTTGGCTGCCGTGTTCGAACGGGTTAATGTTGTCCCGCTTCCCTTCTCGATTGGTATGAACCAAAAGGTCGAGGCCATGTTCGCGACAAAAATCATCGCGGAAGCGGATCATCTCCTTAAACTTCCAGGTGGTGTCGATGTGCAAGAGTGGGAACGGAAGCTTGCCGGGATGAAAGGCCTTGCGCGCCAAATGCACCATCACCGAAGAGTCTTTTCCGATCGAATACAGCATCACAGGCTTTTCGAATTCGGCGGCGACTTCTCGCATGATCTGGATGCTCTCGGCTTCCAACTTGCGGAGATGCGATAGCGACTGGGAGGTCACTTGGGGGTGAGGGGTGCTCACGGTGGCGGGCTGCATCGGCGCGATTTATCACTCATTTCGTCGGAATTGAGGGGATTTGGCTAAGTGCTCGAAATGATTAATAAATGCGTCATGGCGTCGCAGGGAAAGTCTTCCATGAGTGCGCCAGGTCGGCCTCTGACTGACCGGAGACCTAGCGGAGTCGACCTAGCGGAGCCGAAGCGGTTTCGAGCGAGCTTCGTTCAGGCGTGCCAGGTACTCGGCCCGGCGAATATTGAATGCCCCCATGCTCGCCAGGTGATCCGTTAGGAATTGGACCTCAAACAATTCAATGCCTGCGGCGAACAGAGAAGTGACGGCGGCGATCAACGCAACCTTGGAGGCATTGGCCACCGTATGAAACATGCTCTCAGCCGCAAAGGCCGCCCCGCGCTGCACACCATACAGCCCGCCAACCAACGCATCATCTCGCCAAACCTCAAAGCTCTGAGCGTCACCCTGATGGTGCAGCTCCTCGTACGCCTCGATCATGTCGGAGGTAAGCCAAGTACCTTCGGGCCGGTTGGAAGCGCAGGCTCGGATAACCTGGGCGAAGGCGCAATTGGAAGTTACTGCAAAGCCTGACCTTTGGAGCACGCGACGCATGCTGCGAGAAATGCGGAGGTGCGTTGGATCGATAATGGCTCGCGGATCCGGGCTCCACCACATGGGCGGCAAACCTTCATCGTACCAAGGAAAAATCCCGTGGTCGTAAGCTAACCGCAAACGTTCTGGAGTTAAGTCACCACCGATGGCAAGCATCCCGTTTTCGTCGGCCAAGTGCGGATCTGGAAAGCTGGGCCTGCCGCCAGCGCTCAGAAACACAGGGGTTAGCCGCGAGCGCACCATCCACTCCTTCTAGCGTCCAATGGGTGAGAAGGCACCTTCTCAGGTTTTACCTGGGAAACCGGACGTCATCGGCGTTTCGCAGTGCGCCATCGGCGCCGGCGGAATAAACGGTTATTTCTGCTCCCTCGCAGTGGAGCCGAAATCGCTCGCCCCAGGGATCGGCACTTCTGTCCGTGGTTTTCAGATAGCGTTCGTGCATCAACTCGACCACGGTGGGGCAGCCCGATGTTTCTCCGTATTTTTGCCACTCCAAAGCCGCTGCATGAATCGTCTGCGCCGAGTGGCGTGCGCTGGCCGCCTTCTGATCGGTACTCGAGCGCTGCGCCCAAGCAGTCGTCCCGAGGGCCAATACCGCGATCACGCTGGCTCCCAGCCCGGCTTCAAACGACGTCCAACCGCATGCTCGGATGCGGTGCGCAGAAACGACTTTAGCGGAACGAGGACATACAACGAACTGCGACATAGCCGGGGACTCTGACACGCTGGCTTGCTGAGACATTGGGTGCAGGCGCTTCTCAGCAAGCTACGTGCCAGGCTTAGCCGAAGCTTGAACTGGGCGTATGCTGAGGTTTTCTCGCGGGATCTTTGCGTGACTGTGTGTTGCTGGGTCGCTTGGAGACTGCCAGCTTGGCCGAGTTGGCAGTTCGTGCGGAAGGTTGGCTGACAATCTGTCAGTGGCGGGCGCTTGGGTTATGGGAGGCGTGGCTCTAGGGTCAGCAGCATGAGCGAGTGGGACTATGTCGTTATCGGTGGGGGAAGTGGAGGCATGGCCTCGGCGCGCCGCGCGTCCAAATATGGAGCGAAGGTGGCGCTGATCGATCCGGGACCACTCGGAGGGACCTGCGTGAACGTGGGCTGCGTTCCGAAGAAGATCATGTGGAATGCGGCGTCGTGTGCCGAGGAGTTAGCTGACGCTGAAGGCTATGGGTTCGAACTTTCGGTGAGTGGGTTGGATTGGGGGAAGTTAAAGCAGCGCCGGGATGCCTACGTGGCGCGACTGAACGGCATCTACGCCCGGAATCTAGCGAAGGACGGCATAAAAGTGATTGAGGGTTGGGCTAAAGTGCTTGGGCCTCGTGAGGTGCAGGTTGGGGAAGAGGTCCTGCATGCCCGGCACATCTTGGTTGCGACGGGAGGGTATCCGCGAAAACCTGATATTGTTGGCGCGGAGCTTGGACTCACCTCCAATGATTTTTTTGCGTTCACTGAAATTCCGAAACGAATCCTGATCGTGGGTGCGGGATACATTGCAGTTGAGTTGGCCGGGATCTTAAACGCGCTCGGTTCGGAAGTGACGCTCGTGGTGCGCGGAACGGAGCTGCTTCGGAGCTTTGAGCAAATCCTGCGAGAGGTTCTTAAGGCCGAGATGGAAGCGGCCGGCGTCCACATGGTGATGGAATTTGCGCCAAGTGAGTTGAAGGAGAGCCATCACGGCATGTGCTTATCCGGAAGGGTGGGTCGGGCGGCGGAGGCGCGGGAGTTGAGTGCTGATTGTGTGCTATTCGCTGTGGGGAGAGCGCCTGCGACCGGCGGTCTGGGGCTTGTCGAAGCTGGCGTTCAGCTCGACTCGGAAGGGCACATCCTCGTGAACGAGTTTCAAGAGAGCAGCTGCTCCACGCTTCACGCCGTGGGAGATGTCACCGGCAAGGCTACATTAACACCGGTGGCGATTGCGGCCGGGCGTCGTCTGGTGGACCGTCTGTTCGGTGGTCAGGCCGAGGCCAAGCTTGATTTTCGCACCATTCCTAGCGTTGTGTTCTCGCACCCACCGATAGGTACGGTGGGGCTGAGCGAGGAGGCGGCTCGCTGTGAGTTCGGAGAGGACGTCAAGTGCTACCAGTCGAGCTTCACGAACATGTATCATGCGGTGACAGAGCGTCGTAGCCGTACGGCAATGAAGCTAGTCACGGTTGGAGAGAAAGAAAGAGTTGTTGGTGTCCATGTGATTGGGCGTGGCGCCGACGAAATGATTCAGGGGTTTGCGGTGGCCGTGAGGCTTGGCGCTACGAAGTCGGACTTTGACAACACCCTCGCCATCCATCCGACCGCGGCCGAAGAGCTTGTTACGATGAGTTAGCCCGTTTGGCGTTCGAGCGCTCGGGCACGCGTGATGTGGTGCGAGCCGATCAGTGGCGCGAGACAAACCAGGCGCTCACGACGACCATCAACAAGATCACCCCAATGCCGATCAGCGTGCTCGTATCGAGCTTGTTGGGTGTGGGCGGCCTGGCTGCCAGACTTCGAACCGAGCTTTCGGGCCCATCATCCTGACCGTCGACGAGTTCTGGTGGTGGCGGGCGCACAACGGTGCGTTTTTTCTGCTCGGCGGCACGGCGCGTGGCGGACTGCCCCACCGGTTTGGCAGGCGTTACCTTGGTACTCTTTTCAGTCTTCGCGTTCTTGGCTTTAACGAGCTGAGGAGCCGCAAATGTTTTGGCTCTTTGGTCCGCCTTGAGCTGCCGCCGCTGCTGTTCTTTGGCTTCACGCTCTTTGGCCCTTTGAGCGCGCTGCTTTCGTTCCCAGAGCTTTCGCTCTTTGGCAGAAGAAAACTTGGGGGGAGGCGTGGCTTTTGTTTTTGCTGGGGGCTCTAGGCTGTCCCATTCGGCGTCGAGCGGTGAGCTGTCGAGGTCAGCTGGGGAGAGCGGAGCGCGGCTCAATGCGGGCGCCGGAGGCTCGGTGTCCCAGCCTTCGTCCAAGGTGTCGTCGTGCGCAGGCTCCTGGCCGTTCGATGTCATGATGTCCAATCAGGGTAAGCAGCGGGTGCGCCCCATATCAACCTTTTGACACTTCCACCATTCGGTTTTCGTCGTCCGCCGGCCCGGTTGACCCTCCGTGCATTCTGCGGTGCGCAGCTAGGTCGTGGTGAAAATGGGCTATTTTAGCCTGAAATGGCCCGTGTGCTGGGCTCCTTTCGCCGGGGGTGTGGAATGGCCGAGAGCGTGCGCCTAATACTAGCCATGATGAGTGAGAGCGCCCCCGAGACGGAACAGGCCGGGCAATATTTGCCGCCCGGTACGCTTATCGCGGAGCGCTACAGAATTGAGGCGCTCTTGGGGGAAGGTGGGATGGGCGCCGTGTACAGGGCGCAGCACGTTCACATGCAGAAGACCTTTGCCGTCAAGGTGCTGCATCGGCAGATGACGACACTCGAAGAGGCCGTGCGGCGTTTTGAGAGAGAAGCTGTAGCGGCTGGGCGCATTGATCATCCGAACATCGCTTCGGCGACGGATTTTGGTCGCTTGCCGGACGGTTCGTTCTACCTGGTGCTTGAATTCTTGGACGGCCAAACGCTGCGTGCCCTGCTGGCGGAGCGCGGAGCCCTTGCGGTGGAGCGCGCGCTCAGCATCACTCGCCAGGCAGCGCTTGGGCTCGGGGCTGCACATGCGGTGAGCGTGGTGCACCGGGACCTCAAGCCTGACAACATCATGCTCGTTGAACGCGAAGCGGGCGTTGAGCTGGTAAAAGTGCTCGATTTCGGCATCGCTCAGGTCAAAGGCGAAGACGCCAAACAAGCCCCTGTCACGCAATTCGGTGCCATCTTTGGCACGCCCCAATACATGGCGCCGGAGCAAGCTGCTGGCCAAGAAGTGGATCAGCGGGCGGATCTCTACGCGCTCGGGCTCATCCTAGACGAAATGCTCAGAGGCGCGCCAACGTTTCAGGCAAATGATCTGATGGCTCTGCTGAGCAAGCAGCTCGTCGAGGCACCGCCGCCGCTTCCAGTTTCCGTCCCTGAGGCTGTTCAAACACTCGTGGCGCACCTCCTTCAGAAAGATGTGGGAGCACGGGTCCAATCGGCTGAGGAGCTGGTGTCGAGGTTAGACTCTTTGTTGGGGATCCGAGCGCCGCTCGGAAGCGCTGAGCTGGGTCGAGGCAGTGCACACACGGAGTTCTTGGCGCCTCACTCAGCGGGGAGTGGACTGCTTGAGAAAGCGCGGCCCTTCTTAAAGCGAGCACAAGCCACTTGGGGCCGTTTAGCAAGCGTGCTTTACGCGCGCTCTGTGGAGCTGCCCGTACTCGGCTCATTCTTGGAAGGGCCGCATTTTTTCGGGATTTCCAGGGCTCGTACGCTCAGCGCGTTGGTGCTTTTAGTGCTGGTGAGTTCGCTCGTGCTCCTCTTGCGCACAGGGCCTCAGAGCAGCCTGAAGAATCGCAGTGAAGCGTCCGTGACCGCCACCGACGGCGCCTCCGATCCCGATCCCCAAGACGAACCCCCTGCGGACGAACTTCTGGAACCTACGTTAAGAAAGCTGCTGCGTCTGGCTCGCACGGGGGACCAAACGGCGCTCTATGCACTGGAGCTGCGTAAAGACAGCGAGCGCTCACAAGCAGAATGGCTGGCGCTTGCTGAAGGGCGCTTAAAGAAGCACTCGATCGAGAAAGCGTTGGAGGCCATCGACCAAGCGCTTGCTAAAGACTCCAGCTTGAGGCTTAGCCCCAAGCTGCTTTCGGGCCTCCGGGCGCACGTGGATAAGCCGGAATTTGGCGTCAAGATCCTGAACTTTGCGGCCAGCAAACTGAAGAGCGCTGGCGCCGATCTGTTGTTCAACACTTACGCCGCAACGTCGCTCGTGACCGAGGCCACACGGCAAGCCAAGCTGCTGCTATTTTCCGCGGACGTTAAGCAACATTGGTCGGAGGCGCTCAATGTCGCTTTGGCGTTGCGGGCCGCTGATTCGTGCGAAGGTTCCAAGAAGTTGCTGGATCAAGCGATTCAATACGCCGACGAGCGCGCCCTGAAGCCGCTCAAAGACCTAGCCAGTGAGACGGGCTGCGGCGCGAACAAACGCAGCGATTGTTACCCCTGCCTTCGCGATACTGAGAAGCTCAAAGCCGCGATTACTCAGGCCCAGATGAACAAGGCCCCGCGCTATGACGAAGATTGATATTAGGTCCTGAAGGAGGCGATGTGAAAAGAGTTAGCATTTGTGTTCGTAGATCCCCAAAGCTCGCCCTGCGGGTGGCCGCCGGGGTCCTGCTGCTCGGCTTGTTCATGGCGTGCCACCCCGGCCAATCCCAGCCGCCACAGCCTGGGGCGAGAGCAGGCGAGCTTCCCAACCCCAAACCCAACGCGTCCACAGATGCGGTTGTCAATGCCGTGGAGCACGACGAAGCTGAACAGGTCGAAGCGGATGTCGATGCGGCGGAAGCACCCAAGGCGGATCCTCAAGCACCGAGGACCGTTCTGTACACGGTCACGCCGGACGGCTTGAAGGTGGAGGTTTCGGGAGTGCGTTTCTTGGTGAGTGCCACGCCGGAAAAATTGGGTAACGGCTGGGGCGTGAAGCTGAAGTTGAACGCAGAAGTTACGGATTCTGAGGAACACAACTTACTGACACCCGAAGGGGGGCCGATGGCTTTTTCCGCCTTGGTGAAGCGAGGGGAACGAAGCGTCCGAACGGGCGACAAGCGTGTCGGGGACGCCAGCGTGATGCTGGCGGCTGAAGCACCGTTTTCGGGCTCCCGAATTTTCCCTAGCGAGAATGCGCAGGCGTTGCGTGTGGGGGACGAGCTTGAGTTAGAAATCGCGCTTTGGGGACTGGGGGCAGATGCGAAGTCCCGGCGCCCCGTTCGGGATTTTTGCCGTGTTCGGATGGTGGTTGGCAAACACACTCCGGTTCCGCTGGTTCTGCCACCACAAAGTGCTGCACCAGAATAACCTTAATTCCAATGTCTTTAGATAAATCCAATTAATCCAGAAGCGACTGCGGCTAGCGAGGAGGCCCCCTGTGCCAACATGGCGTGAGAGATTCCGAGGTAAAGCTTCCGGGGTTCTGGTGAATGTGGATTGATCCACCCTGGGCGAATGAACTCCGCGCGAGCCGTGAAGACGTTCGCGTACATCGACGCCAATGCGCACAAAGAGAGCCCAGAATCCGGACCCTTTTCGACACTCCACGTTGAATTTATCCATGGCGCTCCGATTCGGGAGGCACTAGTACAATTAGACCACTTGCGACGGTCGGCCCTTTAGAATGGGCTGAGACGTTTAGTAAAATCCCGACACTCGCAGCAGACACCACTTGGCAGGAATTGGGACATGAGTTTACCCCTTCGAACGTTTGCTCTCATTACAGGTTCTGGGCTCACCGTGAGCTTGTTGTCGTTGGCAGTGGGTTGTGCATCCACGGGGCCCGACCGGCCCAATAGGCCGATGGTAGCTGCACAACCCGGCACCGGGGGAGCCAGCAACGGTATGGGCGGGGGCAGTAGTGTGGGCAGCGGCGGCACCGGAACTGGAGGGGGCTCGGTGGTGGCACCCACAGGTGAGCAACTGAAGCCTTTCAACTTGGCTTGCGCCCCGGGAGCAGTCGCTCCGCCAGCGGCACGTCGCATCATGTTGCTCTCACCCGCGGAGTTCGCCGCCTCGGTGGCGGCAGGGGCACCGATTGACCCCGCGACAACTGCCGGTTTCGTTCCCGCGAGCACCATCGGCGTCACCCCCGCGCTGAACGACACGGTCGACAAGAATCGCTATATCAAGCTGGATGCGGTGGCGACTGGAAGCGCGTCCTTGAGCTCAGCTGCTCCCGTGGGGCTTGGGTGCAATGTTTCGGAGTTTGGAACTAACGCGAGCTGCACGTCAGCTTACCTCGAAGCAGCCACGAAGAAGTTCTTCCGCGGCCGCTCCACGCCGGCAGACGTGACAGCTCTCGGCGCTCTCGCCACCGACGTAGCCGGCCGCACCGATGGGAAAACGGCGTTTGAGTACGCAACGCGAGCGATGGCCCTTTCCTCCAAGTCCGTCTACGCGACCGAAGGAATCGATCGCACTGTCGGTGGAAGCGTTCCGACTGCCATGAGCCCGGAAGAGATGGCGTCGTATCTATCGTTCCGGATCACCAAGCTGCCGCCTACTGACGCCTTCATTGAGGCGATTCGGGGCTTGCCTGCACCCACCTCAGCTAGCCTTTCCGCCCTCGTCGATCAGCAGCTTTCGCCTGATGCGGTAGCCCGCGGCACCAATGATTTCTTGGCGGTTTGGTTCAATCTCGGTGCTCTCACCGGCGGCAACCTTGCGAAGGACCTTAACAGGCATCCGGAGTTCGATTTGGCGTTTCAGGCGCAGCTCCAGAAAGAAACCTACGACACCCTCTACAATCAGTTCCTGGCTTCGGGAACGGGCGATCTCCTTCGGTTATTCACTGAAAATACTCAGTCTGCCCTGATGAAAGACGCGCAAAATCCGCTGGTGCAGAAGTACGGCCGCCCCGGCATCATGGGGATGCCCGGGTTTATTGCGAGCATCTCGGCTCCCGAGCACACTGATCTGCCGAAGCGTGGAAGAGCTCTGGTTAACGCCTTTTTCTGTGAGGGCCAGCAGCCGCCTCCTCCAGGTATCAGCAAGCCTCCCGGCCTTCCCCCGGGAATTCGCGCTCAGTTCCAAGCCATCGAGGAGCTGCCAGGATGCGGGGAGTGTCACACGCGCATCAACCCGCTCGCTTATCCGATGGAGCGTTACGATGAGATTGGCAATCCGCGCGAGCTGGATGACGGCGGCCAAGCCATCGACACCGCCGGAGCCCACGCGATCGTTCCACGCACGCCTCGGGACTTTACCTACAGCGACATGGCGGACCTCGGCGCCAAGATGGCGACCCAGCCTGAGGCTCAGCTTTGCGCGAGTATTAAGGCGTTCGAATACGTCACTCGTGCACAAGCCGTCGTTCCGGTCCCCGGCGCGAGCCCCGTTCGGGACGATAGCTGTACCGTGAATCAAGTAACTGAAAGCGCACGAGCTTCAAGCTTCAAGCTCACGGATATCTTCCGTGACGCGCTCGTGCAAACAGCAATCACACCTCGGGCCGACTGAGTAGCTTCGGGAGTTTTACGAACATGCTTATCAAGACGAATCGACGAAAGTTTCTGGGAGCTCTGGGTACGGCCACGTTCGCGGCCTCAGCTCTTCGCTATTTCATCAAGTCGGCGGAAGCGCAGACCGCCCCCAAGCGGTTCGTGTTCCTCTTCACTCCGAATGGCGCTGACAACTCGGCTGTCAGCACGGGCATGGGCACTGGGTATACACTAGGTCCGGACATGGCGATGTTTGGACCCCTGAAGTCCAAGTTTACTGTGATCGATGGCTTAAGGATTCCGGACCACGGAGGCGAAGAGCATCCTTCGGGGCGCTGCGCGATGCTCAGCTCGTACCGCTCCTCCGGGAGCAACGCCACGGCAGGAAATCGCGGCCAGTCCATTGATGTTTTCTTGCGCGATAGGATCGCCGCGGGCGCTTCGGTGTACATGGGCACTCATGCGCCCGATGATGCCCTCGATCTCCCCATCAGCTGGGTAGGCCCGGGCCAGAGGAACTCGGCGTTCGTCGGCGGTCCTGGTGAAGTTGCCGCCGTGCAGACAGAGCTCTTCAGGAACGCGCCCACCATGCCCCCCCCGGCGGGAAACAGTGCGGCGGAAGCCAAAACGCAGAACGAGCTCGCGCTTAATAGTTATCTTGCCAGTGAATTAAACAAGCTGCGCTCCATTGCGCCCGCCGCCGAGTACGCCAAGCTGGATCAGCACCTCCAGGCGCTGACCCAGATCCGCACGGATTTGGGTGGGAATGGCAATCAGTTCACCGGCCTGTGTGATACCTCTGTGAGCGCTTCCGGTGACGATGCAGACAAGATGGGCTTACTTTTGGCCCACGCACTAGCATGCAACCAAACGAAGGTTGCTGTTTTTCGCATCGGATCCTACGAACCCAGCCATGTGCACAGCCACTGGCAGGAGGGCGGCATGGCGTCGCCGGGGTTCGATGGCGAGGGGTGCCCGATCGTCGACGATACCCCAAGCGCTGCGCTTACGATGGCCCAGCTGTGCCATAGGGGGAAGTTTCAAAACATCAGCCGCGTGTGGTCGAAGAACGTTCTGAACTTCCTCACAGCACTGGATTCCTTCCCCGAAGGAACGGGAACAGTCCTAGATAATACAGCGGTTGTCTGGAGTAGCGAAGTGTCGGGTCACTACCTTTCCGACTATTTCCTCAACAATTACAATTACGTTTCGGCGCCGTTTAACGGAGATCTAAAGTTCTCCAACCTTGAGACGGGCGGGGTGAATACTCACGGCACCGTCGATATGCCGTTCTGGATGGCAGGTGGCAAGAACCTAGGCCTCATCCAAGGCCAGCGCATTGTGGCCCAGGATCGCTTTGCCGGTGAGCTCTACAAAGCGATCGCGCTCCAGATGGGCATTCCCATGGGGGACCTCAGCATGTACGGCGAGTCGCAGTACGCACCGGGGATCCTGCAAGAAGTTATCGGTTGAGGTCTTACCTCCCGTAAAACACAGGCTTTCGTTTCTCGGCGAAGGCCTGCAGCGCTTCGCGTCGATCCTCGCTCTTCAGGCACGCTTCGTACTGACCAAGTTCCACGTCGAACCCTTCGGACAAGGGAGTGCCAAACGCGGCATCAATCGCAGTTAACGCCCCACTCTGAGCTAACGGCGCTCCCTCTAGGATCGGAGCAATCCAAGCTAGCGTTTCTGACAGCAAGTCTGCGCCAGCCTGGATCACGCGATTCACCAAGCCGAATTCAAGCGCTTGATCGGCTGTCAAACGTTCGGCGAGCAGGATCAATTGCTTGGCGCGAGCTTCGCCGATGATGCGTGGCAAGCGTTGTGTGCCGCCGGCGCCGGGGATCACGCCGAGGCTTGTTTCAGGGAGGCCCAGGATGGCGTGGGCGGCTGCGATGCGCAGATCGCACATCAGCGCCAATTCGAGCCCACCGCCCAGTGCTACGCCATTGATGGCGGCGATGACAGGCACTTTCGGGGTGTCGAGCCAGCTGAGCTCACTGCGATAAAGGTGCAGCATTTCGAGTACTTCGGGCTCGCTCATGCCCGCGCGTTCCTTGAGATCCGCCCCCGCGCAAAAGGCTTTGTCGCCTTCGCCCGTGAGGATGATCGCGCGCACCTCGGTATTGGATGCCAGCTTTCGTCCGATATCGCCAAGCTCTAATACGGTCGCTCGCGACAGCGCGTTCATGCGACTTGGACGCCGGAGCGTGACCATCGCGGCGCGGCCTTCGAAGGCGAGGGAGACGTTGTTTTCAGCTGTGGAATGCTCAGACATCGCACGGCTCACTTTCTGCGCTTACCGGACTTCTTCTTGGCGCGAGATTGCTTGGCTTCAGTCTTCTTGAGTTCAGTCTTCTTGAGTTCAGTCTTCTTGAGTTCGGCTTTCTTGAGTTGCTGCTTCTTGCGCTTCGATTTTCCAGCAACTTCGGTCTTCTTGAGTTTGTCCTGAGGCTTCGATGTTTCGACTTCCTCGGAATCGCTCTTGGCAGCCGCTTCGTGCTTCGCCCTCGACGCTTCGGCCTTGCTGGGGCCTTTGGCTTCAAGCTTGCTCATTCGGGCCTTGAGCTCCGCCAGTTCTCCTTTGAGGCCTTCGACCTCGTCGGTGTGCGCGGGCTTCGCCGTACTCGTGAGCTCGCGCAGTGCTTCGCGCAGGCGTCGCTCGACGCGCCCGTCTGTTTCACGATCGAGCCTTTTCTGCAGGGCCGCGCGGGCCTTGAGGTCCCCCATGCGCACCAACGCTCGTACCACGTCGATTCGAAGATAAGGATCGGTGTCGTCTAGCAAATCTTCAAGGTGCAGGCGCACCTTACGCGAATCCGAAAGCTGGCTCAACGCTGAAACGGCAGCTCGCCGCCCGCGGGTTGGTTGGCCATAATTGGAGTATTCCATCACGGCGTCGAGCGTTGATTCATCGCGCAAGAGGGCTAAGCCATCGAGAGCGCCGGCGCGTGTGATATCCGCCCAGGATTTTCGTTCCAAGAGGCGCAAAAGCGGCTTTCTCGCATGCGGCTGTCGGGTTCGACCGAGGGCGCGTGACGCTTCACTTTCGACCAAGTAGCTTTCATCTTTTTCGGCTAGCGGCAACAGATTATCAGCGGCAGCTTCCGTGCGGAAGTGACCAAGCGCTGCCACGACAGCTCGCCGCACCTTGGGGTGAGGCGTTCGTAGATTGGCTGTCAGCGCTGAAAACGCTAGTTCGCCACGCACCTTGCCCAGCGCGACAGCAGCCTCGGAGCGCACCATCCAGGCTTCTTCCGCGTTGCCGAGCGTACACTCGAGGGCTTCTACGCTCAGCAGATCCCCGCGCTGCCCCAGCGTTTCGGCGGCCAGCCAGCGCAAGCGTGCACTCGGCGCGTGCGTCAACTGCTGGCGCAACATATCGGAAGGGCACGCCAACGTAACTGGCGCAGCAATCTTGAAATCGGGATCGAAGGCGACCCACAGCGGCTTTTCAGCGCAGGGGACCGCGAGGGCATCTTGGGCAGAATCGATACGCCGTCGATGTCGCTCCAGCTTCCCGGAGCGGGTGCAGATCAAGATCTCCACCTCGAGAGCAAACAAGCCCGTGGTTTGGGTCTGCTTCACTTGGACGGCTAACAGCTTGTCCTCATAAGTGATGTTCACTTTGAGCACCGGGTGCCCGGCGCGAAACACCCACTCATCGAAGAATTGCTCGAGCGATTCGCCGGAAACAGCCTCCAACGCACGCATCAGATCGGAGGTTTCCACTATGCCGCCACGATGGGTTTCCAGGTAGCGTCGAACGCCGCCAAAAAAGAGTGCATCGCCCAAGCGTTGGCGCAGCATGTGCAGCACTAATCCGCCTTTTTCGTACAAATGGCGATCGAAGAGATCAACAGGCTCAGCGTACTCACGGCATACGATCGGGCGAATGTAACGGGAGTTGGCCTCGGTGAGGTACGCCTGGAGGTCCCCGGCAACGCCGTACTCGTACTCGTCTTTGCCGAGGCGATCTTCGCGCTCTAGATGTTCAAAATAGGTGGCGAAGCCTTCATTCAGCCAGGCATGCGACCAATCTCTGCAGGTAAGCAAATCCCCGAACCATTGGTGGGCAAGCTCGTGGGCGATCAGATCGTTGGAGGTGTTATCGACGGCTGCCTTCTCATCCAGCAAGATGTACTCGTACATCGTTGTGGCAGTCGTATTCTCCATCCCCCCAAAAATAAAATCGCTCACCACTATCTGCGAGTAACGGCTCCATGCGAAATCTACTCCGGTGAGCTTCGAAAATAGCTCCACCATGCGGGGCGTTTCGCTGAAGCTGCGCTCCGTGTGGCGTGCCTTTTCGGGTGGAACCCAATACGTGATGGGGATACGGCGTTCGGCGTCGGGTGTGCCCAGGATCGCATCGCGGTCCGAAATGCGCTTAAAATCCCCCACAACCAGCGTTACAAGATAGCTTGGCAGCGCGTCCTTCATTTCAAAATGGAAAGACCACGCTCCGCCCTTGGGCGTGCTCTCAGATCGGAGCTCACCATTCGAGAGCGCCAACATACCGTTGGGCACGGTAACCTCCAGCTCAAACGTCATCTTGGCGTGGGGCTTGTCGTGGCAAGGAAACCAGTAGCGCGCGTCTTCGTCTTGGCACTGCGACCAGACCTGCACCGGGCGGTCCTTAACAAACTTATCAGGCTTCAGAAAATACAAACCCCGCTCCGGCCGTGCTCGATACGCGATTCGAACTTGCCCAGCTGTTACGTCGGCACCCAGCGACAGTGTTAGCTTGGATCCGTCGTACTCAAAATCGAGCGGCTGCCAGTCTTCTCCCGTTGAGACTTCCACGCGATAGATCACGAATGCCAGCGCATCCAACGAAAAACCGGGTGCGCTTTCCGACACTCTCTGGAATGACCAAGTGGCCTCTCCGGTGACTTCCTGCGCCTTCAGGTCGAGACTCAGAACCAAACGCAAATGCGTCAAATTGAAGGGGCGGCTACGCTCGTAGTTCCGGCGTGTTCCAGACAAAGCAAAAGCTGGCGGTGCCAGTGCACACCCGCAGCGGCTATGAACTCGTGAGTGTCCTCGCATTGTTGTTTAGAGGTACTGGCCTCGGGCGGACTTGACAAGATGGCCTAACGCCAAGTCCTCACGCTAGAGTGCGCGACGTGGCGATCACCCTGACCGGCGAAGTCGAGCGAGTGACCTACGAGAGCGAGGAGACCAGCTTTCGGGTGATTCGGATCGGTTCTTTGGAGGGAGCTGAGAAGGCGCTCGGGAGTGTCTCAGTGGTGGGGACATTTCAGGCCGTCGGGGCGGGCACGCAGGTGCGGGTTACCGGAAGCTTTGTCGAAGATGCGCGCCATGGACGTCAATTTCAGGCGAAGTCTTTGGTGGCTATTGCGCCGAACACCCAGAAGGGGATCGAGAAGTATCTCGGTTCTGGCTTGATTCCAGGGATCGGCCCCGGGCTCGCCAAGCGCATCGTAGATAAGTTTGGAACGGAGACGCTCAAAGTTTTGGATACTGAACCGAAGCGGTTGGTGGACGTTTCGGGACTGGGTCCACGCCGAGCTGAAAGCATCGTGAAGAGTTGGACGTCGCAGCGCGCGATTTCGAATCTGATGCTGCTCTTGCAATCGCATGGCGCCTCTTCCGCTTTGGCAACGCGGATTTGGAAACACTACGGCGACAAGTCAGCGTCCATTGTTCAGGGTTCTCCTTATCGCCTCGCGCTCCAAGTGCGGGGCGTAGGCTTCAAGACAGCCGACAAGATCGCGCAATCGCTCGGCATCGTGCGGGATCATCCTGAGCGTGCCCAGGCGGGCGTGCTGCATGAGCTCGATGCCTTGATCGAAAATGGGCACACGTTGGTGGAGCGGGCAATTTTGGCGGACAAGGCCGCTACGATGTTGGAGATCGACGCGGGCCACACCGATGCCGCGATCGATGCGCTGTGGGCCGAAAATCGCCTGGTAGTGGAGGGTTCAGCTGTGTTTCCGGTGCGTTTGCAGCTGGCAGAAGTAGCCATCGCCGAGCATGTGGCGCGCCTGGTCTCGAGCAAGACTGCAACACTCGCCACCGTCGATGGCTTGCTTCAGGATTTCGAGCGCTCTCAGAAGCTCACGCTGGCCGAGTCGCAGCGGAGTGCTGTGAAACTGGCGGCAGAGAATAAGGTTTGCATCATCACGGGCGGGCCCGGCGTGGGAAAGACCACGATCATTCGTGCGGTGTTGGCGGTGTTCACCCGGGGAAAGCTCAAAGTGAAGTTGGCAGCGCCTACTGGGCGAGCTGCCAAACGGTTGGCGGAAGCGACGGGAGAAACTGCAACCACGCTGCATCGCTTGCTTGAGTTTGAGCCCCGGCTCGCGCGCTTTCAGCGCGATGCGGACCATCCGATCGAAGCGGACGCTATCATTGTGGATGAGATTTCGATGCTGGATACTTTCCTAGCCGCCGCACTGGTTGCGGCGATTGGCAACGGAGCACGGTTAGTGTTGGTGGGGGATGCGGATCAATTGCAATCGGTCGGACCAGGTGCCGTTTTGCGGGATCTTCTGGCTAGCTCAAGCCTGCCGCGCAGCATGCTCACGGAGATTTTTCGTCAGGCTCAAACGAGCCGAATCGTCCAAAATGCTCACCGAATCCTCCACGGAGAGACCCCGGAATCAGCGCCAGCAGACGAAAAAACAGCTGATTTTTTCGTGATTTCGCGCACCGATCCCGAGCAGGTGGCGCAGTTGATTGCCGAGCTCGTCACTCGCCGCATCCCCAATCACTTCGGACTGAATGCGAAGAATGACATCCGCGTGCTGACGCCGATGCACCGAGGCCCCGTGGGAACGACACGCTTGAACGAGCTGCTGCAATCGTTGCTGAATCCTGCCGGGCCGGCACTTTCCGTGCGCGGCCAGCAGATCCGTCCGGGCGACAAGGTGATGCAGATCCGGAATGATTATCAGAAGGAGGTCTTCAACGGAGATCTCGGCTCAGTGCTCCAAGTGGATACCGAGGGCGGTTGGTTAGAGGTGGATTTCGAAGGCCATAAGGCGCGCTATGAAGGCCAGGAGATTGAAGCGTTAACCTTGGCCTACGCGACGAGCATTCATAAGAGCCAAGGCAGTGAATATCCAGCAGTGGTGATCCCGCTGATGACGTCGCATTTTCTGTTGCTGTCGCGCAATTTGCTGTACACAGCGGTCACGCGCGCCAAGAAGCTGTGTGTGGTGGTAGCCGATCCGCGTGCTCTGAAGCTTGCCTTGGCGGAGTTGCGCGGTGGCGAACGTCAGACGCGATTGAGGGAGCGGTTGGAGCAGGCGCTGGCGGGTGGGGCTGAGCGCGCGGCGCGGTCCTAAGTGCCTAAAATCAAAGAGAGTAATCCTGCTCCGGATTGGCCAGAATCCAGTCGAGCCCCAAGGGTGCGGCGCGTGCGATGAAGGCACGGCTAGTCGCTGCTCGTTCGTCAACGGGTGTGCAAGCGACCAAGTTGCTGAGACCCACGCTCCGGTGCGTGCCCGTGAGCTCTGGCGTTTGTTGAATCAACTTTAAGAGTTCCAGGCAGCGTGGGATCAGTCCATCGGGATCGTGCCCGTGAACGCCGAGACCGGGGTCGAGGAAGATGTCGTCGGCTTCGAGCCCCAATTTGCGGAGCCTGCGGAAGAGTTGGCAGCAAGTTTCTAAGGCTTCAGCTGGAGTCGAATAGCGATTCGCGCCTGTTGCATCAACGCTGCGATCCGCGAGCATGATGATCACTTTTGGACGGTAGTGTTCGATGAATTCGAACCAGCCGTCCAAGTCAGTTCTTGACGCGGCGAGCGAATTCACGATGGGTGCCGGGGAACGGGCTCGATCGTAGTGAGCGAGGGCGATTTTTTGGAACTCAAGATCGGCACTGTCAAAGGCAAGGGGCGTTGGCGTTGCTTCCTGTAGCGCCGAGATGATCTGGGGCAAACATTGCAGGATTTTGGCGCGATCCACTGGAAAATCGGGTGTGCCGCCGAGGTTCAGGTTCAGGTACTCTGCTCCGAGTTTGACTTGGTGTGAGGCTAGCTCACCGTACAGATTGAGATCCTGGCGCGTCCAAGCTCGGCGCGCGCGTGCAAAGGCGTGATTGAGCAGCTCACCGATGACACGGGGAGACCTGCTCTCAGGCATCACGGGGCTAGGAACTCAGGCGTGGTGACGGCTGCAATCACGAGTTCTTTCATGTTCTTTCCTGTGCCTTCGAAGACGGCACGCATTGAGGCTAGCGTCGTTTTCGGAATATCGGCAGGTCCTATGGTGGGATTGGGAACAACGAAGAGCTTGAGTGCGTGGGTAAGTACCTGATTCCCGGCGCAGCTCAAGGCAGCGCTGTCGTTGCTGAGGGCCTGACCGAGGCCTTGAGCGCCTATGAACTCAGACGGCGCGTTGCCGTCCGAGTTCGGGAGAGAACCAGAGGCGTCTATAAAGAAGCCGTTGTCGTTGCTGCGAAAACGTCCGGTGCCGTCAAAGTACTCAAGGCCGTAGCCTAAGGGATCGGCAAGCGCGTGACACGACATGCAGACGGGATCGGACACGTTTTGGATCAACAGGTTTCGGCTTGAAAGCGTCGCGGACCGGGGAATTCGCGCGGCTCCCAGAGGTTCGGGCGGAACGAGGACACACCGCAAGTGAGTAGAGATCCATCGTCCCCGTCGGGAGATGTAGACCGTTCCAGACGCACTTTCCAGCACGAGTCCCTGAGTCAAGACACCGCTTCGTTCTCGTCCGGCGGGCGGAGAAACTTTCAAGGGTCCCGGTTGGTTGAAGGGATACGGGATGTCGTAGTGTGCAGCCAGCTCGGGGTCGAGGAAGGTGTACGAAGCGGTGAGGAGATCGCTGAAGCTGCTTCCAGGCGAGAAGAAGACATCCTTCACGAACCTGTCGGTCTCGTCGACCATGCGCGCATAAGTCGCATCGTCCACGGCGTAGTCCTGGTAGGTTGTCCCAAGGGGTTGCTTCGTTGGTGAATAGCCTAACCAGCTCCGAAACAGCGCCTTCACGCCTTGTGCTGCTTGAGGAGTCCCTAGCATTCGTCGTGCTTGGCAAGCAACGCCTGCTTTTGTAGAGAGCGCCCCTCCGTTTGCGGCGGCAAGGAGTTCGGCGTCAGGTCCGGATTGGTAGATGAAAGCGGCAAGCCGAGTCGCCACGATAGAAGGCGATAGGTTAACTACATCGCCCCCGGCACAGCCCAGAATGTCAGCGGGTGCAGGTGTTGGCATCGGTCCCGGAAAGCCGCCACCGGCACCAATGTTTGCGCTATTGCCTCCGACTTGCGCATCTTGCTGGACACGGGCGCCACCTGTGCCTCCAGAAGCCGACCAGCCACCTGTGCCACCGGAAGCCGACGCTCCTCCGCTCTGTGCCCCATTCGGTGATTCCTCTCCGTCGATTTCCGTCTTACCAGAGCAGCCCGAAAGGAGAGCCACGCTCGCAATACTTGCCATCCATGCATGTTTCATCGGGTGTTATCTTTCGCGGGTGAGACGTTTTGCTAGGAGGCGGGGATCCTAGCGCGTCCAAGCTCGCCGCGCGCGCGAAGGCGTGATTGAGCAGCTCACCGATGACGCGGGGAGAGCTGCTTTTAGGCATCACGGAGCTAGGAACTCAGGCGTGGTGACGGCTGCAATCACGAGTTCTTTCATGTTCTTTCCTGTGGCTTCGAAGACTCCGCGTACCGCCGCTACCGTGCTCTCGGGGGCCTCGGCCGCGCCCATCCTGGGATTGGGGGGTATGAAGGATCTTAGTGCTTGAGCCATGACCTGCTTGGCGGCGCAGTCGAGCGATAGTGGATCGTTGCTGAGGGCATGGCCGAGACCTGAGGCATCCATAAATGTGGTGCCAACCATCGGAAGTGAGCCGGAAGCGTCTATCGGACGGCCGACTTCCGTGACGTGCATGATGCCTCGTTCGTCGAAGTTCTCAAGTCCGAAGCCTAATGGATCGATCATCTGGTGACAGGTACTACAGGTGGGCTCTGCCGTCCGCGCCACCAAACACTGTCGGTCCGTGCCACACTCCGTAAATGGATCGTTGACCAAATTTTCGGGCGACGCTGGCACTGCCCAGCAGCGAAGATGCGTTGAAATCCACGTCCCGCGTTTAGCGATACTCATGTGATCCAGAGTGGTGGTCAGAAACACGCCCTGCGTCAGCACGCCACTTCGCTGTTCTTGTTGAAAGGAGACTTGAGCGAATCCCTGCTGTGACGCAGGGAACATCGCGCCATAGTGCTGCGCCAAAGCAGCATTCAGGAACGAATACGGAGCTGTGAGGAGCTCCTCGAAACTACTCGCCGGAGAAAAGAACACGTGGCTTGAAAAGGTATCTGTTTCTTCAACCATCAGCAAACGCGTGGTAGCATCGACGCCATAAGTAGTGTCTGGCGAGGGCGTCGGTGAATAACCAAGCCAGGCTCGAAAGAGCTCCCGAACGCCGTTAGCCGCCGCGGGAGTCCCCAGCATTCGCCGCGCTTGGCAAGCAACGCCCGCTGTTGTGGCAAGTGCGCCCGAGTTCGCCGCCGCGAGCAGCTCCGCATCAGGAAGGCCTTGGTAAAGGAACGACGCCATGCGTGCTGCTAGGACGGAAGGCGGCAACGTGACAACGCTCCCGCCGACGCAACCCTGAGCGTCTGCCGGCTCAACCGAAATGATAGATGGTGGAAACCCTCCGCCCACGTTGCTCGCAGGCTCGGTATTCGCTGTAGCACCTCCGGTAGTGGCACCACCGATGGCCGTCACGGGCGTTGCTGCCGCTCCCCCGCTGGATTGGCTTCCCCCCGTGCCAGAGCCATCGCCCGAAAGTGCCCCGCTGCCTTCCTCGCCCAAAAGGACTGTTTTTCCCGTGCAGCTCGAAAGCAACACGAGGCTGGTGATGCCGAAGCGCCATGCGTTCTTCATGTAATTGGACCTTTCTGTGAGGCGTTAGCCTAGATGGATATGAATCATTGAATTTGGAGTTCGTTCGCGATGCCGCGCCAGAACAAGCTGTTCGGATAGCGACTGTGGAAGGAGTGTGCCGTCTGCCGCGCTGCATCCCTTGAGCGGAGTGCTGTGCTGAACACGCGAAGGGCTTCGCGCTCTTCGGCATGGCGACCTTGGGGGTATCGGTTGGCGTGTTCGGACAAGGCACGTTCGGCGGCCGTCGAATTCCCAGCCCGAATCGCGGAGCGGGCGCTGTCGATCAGGGAGCGCTCGGCTTGGAGTGAGCTGTCGGTGGGTACACTGTTTGGTGGAATCTCAAATGTTGCCACGGAGCCCAGGTTGGCAACTGCAGGGTTTAGCTGTGTCGGAGCGTTCTCAATAGCTGGAGCGGTGTCGCGCCGTTCTGGAAACCTTCTAGCCGGGGACTCAAGCGTGGCCGGTTTTGCCTCAAATTGAGCCGAAACCGGTCCGGTTTCGTTCGAAACGGACGCTGGCTCCACAAGCTTCTCGACAGTTGGACTCGCACCCTCGATTCGACCTTGAGCACCCTTCTTCACGTTGATCTGTTCAGGTTGCTTCGCCCTAGGCGGGAGATTCTCTACAGGAGCCTTCGCCAAGAAAACCGTTCGCACCACATTGATCGAAGCCCAAAGCGCTCCCGACGTTCCAACAATCACGAAAGCCAATGAAAGCGGCGCCAACTTCCAACGATAGAGCGGCCCCACTCGGCTCGGGCTGGCAGCGGCGAAGAGTGTGCTCTCTAACTTTCTAGCCACATCTCGGCGCGCCGCACTCGGTATACTGCGCTCCTCTAAGCTCCGCAGGCCGTGAATCAGCGTGAGATCATCATTAGATTCCGACATGGGACCTCCACAGCATGGGTACGCTCGCTTCCAAACGCCGAGCTTCGGAAGCAAAGCGTTGACGTGCGCGCGCTAGGCGCGAATAGGCCGTTTTGACGGGGATTTCTTCGGTTAGCGCAATTTCGGCCATGGGGATCTCTTCAAAATCGTGGAGTACAAGCACGGTTTGTTCGCGTTGGGGGAGTTGGTGGAGGGCGCGTTCGATGAGCACCCGAGTGCGCCAGGCATCCAAGACTGCTTCCGAAGTGGCTTCAGTCGAAGGCTCTTGGCTGGGCTCCTCAAGGAGCTCTCGGCGAAACCAACTGCGGCGGCGATGGGCCAAGGCAGTTCGCTGAGCGATTCCAAAAAGCCAGGGTCGAAGCGGGCGTGTGTTGTCAAAGCTTGAGAAGCGTCGCCAAGCGGTGGCGAACACGTCGTGGGTGAGGTCCGGCAGATCACGGTCCGCTATTCCGAAGCGCCTGAGGCAGCGCCATACAAAATCTACTTCCTGTGAATACAGGGCTCCAAAATCAGATTGCACCGCGTACGCCACGGACCCGATCCCGACTGCTGCGCCGCTGGTCACAAAAGGAGATTGACCGAGCCCGGTTGAAATTCCCAAACTTTGTTTTTTGGCTGCAAAAAAGCGCTGTTACAGCTGAAAAGCCGCGCCCAGCTGGAACAGCACGGGAACCCTGGGTTGTCGCCACAGGCGCGTTTGACTGTTCGTTTCCAGGTTCTTCACCTCAAAGATCAGCGGCTGGAAGGAGTAAAGAGCCTCCACCCCAAGCTCCAACGTCCAGCCTGGAGCGGGGTCCCAACTGCCTCTGAGTCCGAGTCCGCTGGCGGCAAAGACTTCGGATTGGAGAGGGTAGCTGGTGACAAACCCGAAACCCTCCGCTCGGACCACGCCCAGGTACGTGGGGAGGCAAGCGCTCACACCGGATTGGCTAGCGCACAGCTCCAAACGTCCGGCGAGCGAGGTTGCCTGAGCGCTGCCCTCGGAGCGATTGAGGCGGCTACTCCAGGCTCCGAATGCGCCGGCCCCGCCCTCGAACATTCCGCTGTGGAAGCGAAGCCCCAGCATTCCGGCGAACGCAGCGGTGGGGAGGAGCGATGGTGAAACCGTGAACCCACCTGCGAGTTCCCAAAGGGAGTTATCCTGAGACGGCGCTGGGGAAGGCGGGAAAGGTGGCGGGGCTGGCGGGGCACCCACGACGGGTGTTGCGGGAACCTGAGGCGCCAGCGTAGGGGTGCCGGATGCGGAGCTCGGCGCTGCTGCGCCCGGTGGAATCGAACTGACGGGAACCTGTGGTGGCACTGGCGTTTCGCCTTCGGCAGCCAACGGATCGAGCGCGATGCTGATGGCTAGAGCGAGACTTTGAACCAGCTCCGCGCAGCTTCCGATCTCAGCTTTCACCTCGCGTAGGCCTTGTCCGGAGTCGCCTGTCACGAGCGCTATTCGCCCCACCAATGCTCCGTTTTCAACCACGATCGAAGCCAGCAATGTCGTGGGAGCCAGCGTGTCGAAAGGCTGATACCCAAGGCGATTGACGATCGACGCTTCCAGCACCGGTTGTGGCGAACAATCGGCTTGTTCAAGTGGGACTTGGTAAACCAGGCGCACCTGATGGCGTGGGGCCAATGCCGAGGGCTGCGCCTGTGCGCGACTAGGCTCGATCAACAGAAGAGCCAGTGCCGTGAAAACAGTCCGGTGCCGCACAGCGCGTTGCCTCTCAGTGCTGCTCGCTCCGAGATGCTGGAACATCAGGCGATCGAACTGCCAAAACGGTCCGGAAGCAAGGCCCCAAGTGCTCCCAAACTTGTCCGTGACCCCTATCTCAAACTCGAACACAAGGTAGTAAGCATGCTTACTATCTTCCAAACGAACGAAAGGGCTCACCTGGCACGCCTGCGCGGCGGGCATCAACAACAACTTGTTCCGTTCTCGCTAGCCTTAGCTTCGTTGCGGAGTCCTGATTCATGGCAAAAACGGCGTCCTTGAAGGTCCAACATGGGGCAATAGCCTGGCGGTTCGCATTCCGGTTTCTGTGGCGCGCGCGGCGCGGTTCACTCTAGGGCAGCCCGTCGAGTTGTCAGTTGGACAGGCAGGCGTCTTGGTGAAAGCCATTGGAAAGCCCAAGCTGAGCCTTGCTGGTGCCCGGATCGCCGGGACATGATCTGGATCGATTGGGCGCCGTCAGCTACATCCTTGCGCATCAGCCCAAATCATTCGACTGGCGAGCACGAAACGCGAAGCCACATCCATGGAAGCAAGTAGCGAAAGACGTCTTTGATTTCTCTTGTGAGACGTTGAACCAGATCATTTCGATCGCGGTTTGATAGCGTTAGGCTCTGACCATCCGCAAACGGCGCCTTCTTCCCCAGCCTTTCAAGACGCGCCCGGGCCATTGCGCACCAGAACGCAGCACTGGTGTCGTAGGGCAAAATGGGAAAAGACCTGGCGACGACATCCGTCAGGTAGCTTTGAATCGCCGTGCGGCGTTTGCCCTGCGGCCTGCGGCAGCTTATCGCATCCGTAGCTCAGCTCGTGCCAAACTGGCGCACCGATCACGCACTCAGACGATTTTTGTGTGAGGCAAGCAATAACGCGCGGACTCTGAGCTTTCATTGTTGGGATGGACACAATCGATGTATCAAGCAGGTACGTCCGCTTCACAGCTTGACGGGCCTCCCCGCACTCTTATCGCGCATCCCCTTCGTGTGGTGAAGCCCGGCGCCCTCAGCCTACGCAAGTGTTCGGAGAGAGAACTCAAGATGCCGCCGAATTAGGCGAAAATCCACGGCATTGTAGGTGATGACTTCAGCGCCGACTCGACGAGCGCCCAAAGCGATTAATACGTCGTTGAGCAGCTTTGGCAACTTCGACTTCCAGGCGCTATCCTTGTGACCGATCAACGACACGATGTTTGCCGCCGCTTGCCAATCTTCAAAGGTTGGCGTGACGACCCGACCCACTCGCTCCATCGGGGCAACAAAGTCTGCTAACAAGTCGCGTGTCCGTGTATCAGCAGCACTCACCGACAGCTCATAGGCGACAACGGCCGACAAGACGGTGGCCGGAAGCAGTGGAAAGAAGGTCGTCCGAAAGCGCTCGCGTTCCTCTTTCGATTTCAACGCCGTAATATATACATTCGTATCGAGGAGAACTTTCACCGGAAGACGGTCCGAAAACGCCCCTGCGCGAGAACTGCTCCGAGCGCTTCCTCGATCTGCGCATCCTCTACGACCTTGCGCAAAGCCCGCTGAATCGTCTCAGTATCCGTCCGCGCCTCCAACACGCGGCGCGCGCGCCCAATCAGCTCTTCGTCGAGGTTATAGGTTTTCTTGCGCGCGACACTCGGCATGGAGCCGTACAGTATGGTCCTTCTGACCATGTCGTCAATACAGGGCGGCCAAACGGCATCCTTGAAGGTCCAACAATGGGGCAATAGCCTGGCGGTTCGCATTCCCGTTTCGGTGGTGCGCGCGGCGCGGTTCACTCTAGGGCAGCCCGTCGAGTTGTCAGTGGGAGAGGTCGGCCTGCCAGTGACAACCGTCGGCTTCAACGAAACCAACCCATTCGCCATCCGATTAGTTGGGCCGAAGGGCGCCGTCGGCTACATCCTTGGGCACCAGCCCAAATCATTCGACTGGCGAGCGCGAAACGCGAAGCCACATCCATGGAAGCAAGCACCCCGAAACGCCACGCCCCTCGGCGCCAAGCTATGTTAGAATGCCGGAATGGCGCAGCGGGCCCCGTACCACAGCTACACGTACCGCGAGTACCTTGCACTTGAGGCAGCCTCCAACGTGAAGCATGAATTCTTCAACGGGGAGATCTACGCTATGGTGGGCGGAACGCCGGAACATGCCGCGTTGACAGTGGCGATAAGCGCATCGCTGCTCGCGCAGCTCCGAGGTGGCAGCTGTCGGGTCTTCAGTTCAGATCTCCGCATTCGAGTGCTCTCAAGCGGACTCACGGCTTATCCCGATGTGTCGGTGGTGTGCGGTGAATTAGAAAGAGATCCTGAGAGCGACTTGAGCATCCTGAATCCCAAAGTCTTGGTTGAGGTATTGAGTGAGAGCACCGCGGCCTACGACCGTGGTGAGAAGCTTGAGCAATACAAACTAATCGACACGCTCCAGGCCATTCTGCTTTTCTCTCAGAATTCACGCCGCGTCGAACTCCACGAGAGATCCACACGCGGCTGGCGCACAGAAATTTTCACCGGGGATCAGCAAGTGCTCTTGCCGAGCATTGGAGCAGAGCTCTCTCTAACGTCGATTTACGGGGATGCAAAGCTTTAGTGGGTGCGTCACAGCTTGACGGGCCTCCCAGCGCTCCGATCACGGATCCCCTTCCACAGTTTCGAATCCACCCCGAACTCTTTCGACGGATACTTCTTCAGAAATTTCCGATAGAGCGCCCCGAATCCACGATGCTCGCCGCGCAAACGCTGATACTCCTCCACCGACACAACCACAGGCTTTCCCCGCATGCTCATTCCGGGATCTTGAAGCCCTTCGACACCGTTACGGGTGCACCGGTAAAGGCGGGCACGCGGGCGCGCCGGAACAGGCCATTCACGCAATTGCTCGCGAAGCCTGAGATCCCAGAGATGGTGACGCTCGAGGCCAGACCACTCGGAGAAAATGTAACGGTGGCTTTGCCGCTTCCGCCTTGGTCACCCTTTTTGCAACTCGCGGCTTGGCCCGCCGCGGCGGCAAGCGCTGACTTGGCAGCTCCAACATTGAACGTACTGCCACCGCCACTCGGTTCCGCGGCCTCGGCAGGCTTAGCTTTGCCCGGTTTTGGAGTGGCTGCTGCGGCAGCAGCGACCGCGGCTGGGTTAGCGGTGGGCTTCGTTCCAGGGGTCGTCGCCGTGCCGGAGTGCTGTGAGGAGGGTTTGGCTTCTTCAGCTTTCTTATCAGTGTCAGTGGTCGCTTTGGCCTCTTCGGCTTTCTTGTCGGCGTCAGCGGCAGCTTTGGCCTCTTCGGCTTTCTTGTCAGCGTCAGCTTTGGCCTCTTCGGTTTTTCTGTCAGCGTTGGAGGTGTCGGTTGAACTAGTGGAAGTACCTTCTGCCACTACTTCACTCGGTGCTTTCCCTCCGAACAGGGCATAGGCTCCACCAGCACCAGCTAACAACACAACGGCTGCACCGATCCAGATCATCGGGCTCTTCTTCTTGGGTGGGGGCGGTATCTCAAACGCTGCGACACCTGGCCGTGCCACGGCGACAGATGGAGGTGGCGCAACGGAGGGTGCAGTGAGCAGCGCGTGTGCATCGGGTGAGAACAGCGCGCCGGTGCCTCCAAAGCCGCCCATCCCGCCGCCGCTCGCGCCAAGATTGCCAAGGCCGAACGGATCATCCGCAGCCTTTTGGGGAGGCGGCGCGGGGACGCTTTGTCGCTTGAGCGCGTCGAGTGAAAACAACACCGAGCTCTCGTTGCGTGCTCCGGTGGCGTCTGCCGAGGTAGCGGCGAAAGGCGAAGGGGCCGGGGCGGTCTCTTCTTCCTGGGTTGAAGCGGTGCTAAAGAGGTCGCGCGTGAGGGTTCGCGGCTTAGGTAGCATGGAGACCCTCGCGGCTGGCTGAGCGACCTGAGGCGCGACCACCTGAGGCGCGGCGACTTGAGGGGCAGCCACCCTCGGAGCTGCAGCCACCGCTGCAGCTCCCGCCGCAGGCCTTGGGATCCCCGCTGCGAAGGGCTTAGCCACAGGCTGACGGAGCGACTGAAATTCCGGGACGTCGAGGAGCGGCAGCCAATCACCCATGCCTTCTTTCCAAATGAAGGTGGCATCGCTGAATTGCCCCGCTCGAAAAGCGGCGATCACTTGGCTTGTGTTGAGCTCGCGTTGATCGTCGTCGGTGACGCTGACGGACCACATCTCGCCTTCTGCTAGCAACGGAGACAATTCGCTGCCGTCGAGAGTTTTCGGATCAGTGACGACGTTGCCAATCTGTACGTCCCCGTCCGGTGCGAGCTCCGTGCCGTCTACAACGATCGTTGTGTTACAGGACTTGCAGCGCACCTTAACCTTGCGCCCATGCACTTTATTGTCGGCGATCGCATACTTAGCTCCACAGGACTGGCAATTAACGTTCATAGGATGAGCTGCCTCCACATCTGCATGTTGCGTGTGACCTTAAACAAGTCTGTCTAGCAAATCACCGAGAAGAGTTGCGGTCTAGTTGAGGGGAACCAGGGAAGCGCCATCTGAGCCGCAGAAAACTGCTTCGCCAGGATAGTTCACACCGCACAGCGGGCAGATCTTTCGCGTGATTCGGGGCGAAAGGGCCTGGAGGGGCGTAATGACTTGGCTCGCTCGAGGGGCGGGCTCGGGTTTGCGCTTTCGCACGAAAAGGGCCGCGACGAGTGCCAAGAGTCCCAGCAGCAGGGCGCCAACCACTACTAGAAAGCGCGTCTTCTTGTCACCGGCTTCGCTGGTAGTTGCAGAATCGGCTCCGATGGCCCCCGTGGTGATGCTGGCCTCAGCTGCCTTTTGCGACTCGCCTTGGGCGTTGAAGCTCCCTTGCTGAAGCAGCGCCTCGTAGCGTTCACTGGATGCGATTTCGACGAATACCTGAACGGACTTTTGCTCCGCTCGAACCATGAGTGGGATCTCTTGCTCCTTGGCGCCGGCGTCAACGAGCACCGTCCCCGGTGGCGATTGTCGGACGCCTTCGGCACTTCCTAGCTCCCAGCGGATAGGCACGCCGAGCGAGCAACAGCGCTCATCCAGAACGCGGGCGTTGAAGCGGAAGCTCTCTCCTGCTCGCAACAGTTTTCTCTCAGGGCGTAC